>JBMNTV010000016.1:0-31456 GCA_050945915.1 Christensenellales bacterium | reverse complement strand
CAGATCGAAGAACTTCTGGTCTCGCACCGCGCCGTAGCGCACAAAGGGGGCGATGTCGTTCCAGTCTTTTTCGAAGGTCTCACGGTGGTCTTCAAAAAGCTGGTTGAGCCGTTCGGCGGTCTTTTTGGTGATATGGGTTTGAACCTTTTTGACTGTGCCGTCGTTTTGCAGCATGGAGCGGGACACGTTCAGCGGCAGGTCCGGGCAGTCGATGACGCCCCGCAGCAGCATCAAAAATTCCGGGATGATCTCTTTGATGTTGTCCGCCACGAACACCTGGTTGTTATACAGTTTGATCTGCCCCTCAAGGCCGAGATCGGCGCGCAGCTTGGGGAAGAACAGGATGCCCTTCAGGTTGAAGGGGTAATCCACGTTCAGGTGCAGCCAGAAAAGCGGTTCGTCAAAGGTCTGGAACACCGAACGGTAAAACGCCTTGTACTCATCCTCCGTGCAGTCCTTTGGGTTTTTCAGCCAGAGGGGGGAGGTGTTGTTCAGCTGGCGGCCCAGGTAATCCTCTCTTTCGGCGGGTGCGGAATCCTCTTTGACGCTCTTTTCGGAATCCTGCTTGCAGGCGCATTCGCCGCCTTGTTCGCAGGCGCATTCGCCGCTTTCGTGGTGGTGATCGCAGGCGCATTCGCCGCCCTGTTTGCAGGCGCGTTCGCCGTCTTCGTGGTGGTGATCGCAGGCGCATGGGCCTTTCTCGTCCTGGTCGCTGTCGGACTTTTTCGCTTCCTCCTTTCCCGCCGCGGGGTCGAAAAGATAGATGGGAACGGGCAGGAAGGAACAGTGTTTTTTGATGATATCCGCCAGCTTTTCGCCGGAAAGAAACTCCTCGTTCTCCCCGTCGAGATAGAGGATGACGTCCGTCCCGCGGGATTCGCGGTTGCCCACAGAAAGGGTGAACTCCGAAACGCCGTCGCTCTCCCAGCGCACCGGGGCAGCGTCCGGCAAAAAGGATTTGCTTTCCACCACAACGCGGCTCGCCATCATAAAGGCGGAATAAAAGCCCAGGCCAAAGTGGCCGATGATGGCGTCGTCGCCCTTTTGCTCGTATTTTTTTGCGAACTCTGCTGCGCCGGAGAAGGCCACTTCGCCCAAGTAGCGCTCCGCCTCATCCGCGGTCATGCCCAGGCCGTTGTCCGAAAAGCGCAGGCTCTTATTGTCAAAGTCGATGGTGACCTGCACGAAATACGGTGCGGGGTCGTACTCCGCTTCGCCGGTCGCGGTCAACCGCTTGTGTTTGGTGATCGCGTCAACGCCGTTGGCGATCAGCTCGCGGACGAAAATGTCCTTGTCGCTATACAGCCACTTTTTGATGATGGGCATCATGTTCTGGGCGTTGATGGAGATGTCGAGGGTTTTGGTATCCACAGCGGACATAGACAACAAACCTCCTTGGTTAAGCTGTTTGTTCATATTTTACAATGGGGACAAGGGATTTTCAAGGCAATTTTAGCACTCAACGATCAAGAGTGCTAATAACGCCTGCCGTGAAACAAAACGCCGCCCGGGGGGAATACTAACGGGCGGAGGTGCGACCGTTGCGCGATCTTTTGCTTCCCATGGCGGCATCGGACTTCAAATCGAGATACGCGGGCACCGTGCTTGGCGCATTGTGGGCTTTTTTGCAGCCGCTGGTGACGCTCTTGGTCTATGTTTTCGTGTTTTCCGTGGGCTTTCGGAGCGCGCCGGTGTCCGGCGTGCCGTATGTCCTGTGGCTCTTTTGCGGGATGGTGCCCTGGCTCTTTTTTTCGGAGGTATGGAGCGGGGCGACGTCCGCGCTTTTTTCCTATGCGCCGCTGGTGAAAAAAACCCGCTTTCCGGTGGAACTGCTGCCGCCGGTGCGGGCGGTGAGCGCGCTGTTTGTGCACGCTATTTTTTTTGCCCTGTTGATTCTGACGGTGCTGTTTTGCGGCGAACCCCTTTCGGTTTATGCGCTTCAATCCCTGTATTACTCCTTTTGCACCTTCGCCTTTTCTTTGGGTCTGGGGGTGCTTTGCGCGGCGGTCTCGCCCTTTTTTAAGGACATCGTCCACACCGTTTCCATCATCCTGCAGGTGGGGTTCTGGGTAACCCCGGTGGCCTGGTCGCCGGCGCTTTTTGGGGAAGACATCGTCCGCATTTTGAAGTTCAACCCGGTATTTTATCTCGTGCAAGGGTATCGAGACAGCTTCCTGGGCGGCGTCTGGTTCTGGCAAAGGCCGGTGTGGGGGGGTTATTTCTGGTTTTTTTCCGCCGCCGTATGGGTTGTGGCCGTTTTTCTTTTCAAACGGTTGCGGCCCCAGTTTGCGGACGCGCTGTAAACGGAGGGTTTTATGGTACTTCGGGACATCAAGAAAGCCTGGCGCAGCCTGCAGACCGACGGCTTTGCGCGAACCGCGAAAAAGGCGGCGCGAAAACTCAAATACGGCTCCGGCGGCGGGCAGTATGCGGCCTTTATTCAAAAATACGAGCCTTCCAGGGCGGAGCTTGCCCTCCAGAAGAAGACCCAGTTCGCAAACATGCCGAAAATCAGCTTCCTGTGTCCGGCCTATAACACCAAGCCGGAGTTCGCCAAAGCGATGATTCAAAGCGTGCTTGTTCAGACGTATGCGAACTGGGAGCTGGTGATTGCCGACGCGGGGGAGGAGAAGACCTGCTCGCAAGCGCTGAAAACCCTTGCAAAGGCCGACGGCCGCGTTCGATACCTGCGCCTTCAGGAGAATCTGGGCATCGCGCTGAACACCGCGGAGGCTGCGGAAGCCGCCAGCGGCGAGATTTTCGCCTTTTTGGATCACGACGATACCTTGGCGCCCTTTGCTGCCTTTGAACTTGCAAAGGCGGTCAACGAGCATTCGGAGGCGGACTTTTTTTACTCGGACGAGGACAAAATGGACAATCTGGGCAGGTTTGACCCGCATTTCAAGCCCAAGTGGAGCCCGGACACGCTGAAAAGCTACAATTATATTACCCATCTGATGGCGATGACCAAAGCGCTCTATGTGCGCTGCGGCGGGATGCGGCCGGGCTATGACGGCAGCCAGGACCACGACCTGGCCCTGCGGGCGACGGAAATGGCCAACCAAATCGTCCATATCCCCAAAGTGCTGTACCACTGGCGGGCGCACAAGGGCTCCGTCGCGGGCAATGGCGCGGCGAAGTCCTATGCCAACGAAGCGGGGCTCAAGGCCGCGGAATGGGCGGCAAAGAGTGAGAATGAGGAGGCCCGGGCGGAGCAGGGGTTGTTCAGGAACAGCTACCGGGTGCGCTACCCCTTGGCAAAACAGCCCAAGGTTTCGGTGGTCATTCCGAACCGGGATGCGGTGGAGCTGCTGCGCCCCTGCGTGGAGACGGTTTTGGCCACGAAGGAGGAGTCCTCTCTCGAACTCATCGTGGTGGAAAATGGTTCCAAACAGCCGGAAATCTTCGACTATTACCGGCAACTGGAGCAGTCGGGGCAAGCGAAGATCGTCCGTTTCGAGGGAGCCTTCAACTACTCCGCGGCCAACAACCTGGGGGCAAGGCATGCTTCGGGGGATCTTTTGCTCTTTTTGAACAATGACGTGCAGGCGATGGAACCGGGCTGGCTGACGGCGATGGCGGAACACGCAAAAAGGCCGACCGTGGGAGCAGTGGGGGCAAAACTCTTGTTTTCGGATGGAAGCATCCAACACGCCGGTGTCGTCGTCGGCATGAATGGCTGGGCGGACCATGTGTGCGCGGGGCTGCCGGCAGACGGCGGCGGGCGCTTTGCCGCAAGCCATTTAGTGAACACGGTGCGAAACGTATCTGCCGTTACCGGTGCCTGCATGATGGTGGAAAAGAGCAAGTTCGACGTTGCCGGCGGGTTCGACGAGGGATTCATCCTGTGCGGATCGGACGTGGAGTTCTGCCTGCGCCTGCTTTCGTTGGGCTTTGTGAACATCTACACGCCCTTTGCCTGCTTGAAACACCTGGAAAGCGTGACGCGAAAAGGTTCCCCTATCCCCGAAAGCGATTTTGCGCGCAGCAAGGAAGCCTATGCCCCGTATCTCGCCAGCGGAGACCCTTATTACAGCGTAAATTATGATTACCAAAGCAAACTTCCGAGGATCAAACCATGAAAGAACTGATCAAAAGGCTGGTGAAGGACCCCAAAGCGGAACGGGTGAAGCGGGAAATCGCCCTTCTGAACTGGTGCGACGTGGACGAGGAAGACGTGGTCTTTTCCAGAAAGCTGATTTTTTCCGAAGGGGGCGGAAATCGAATTCGCTGGCTGCTTTGCAGGTTCAACCACCCCTTTGGCGGGGTGTTTACGGTTTTGCGCATGGCCTGCATGCTGAAAAAATACGGGTTCGCATCCAAGATCGTCATCTACGACGACCCGGATTTCGACATCACGCCCATGTGGGGGCAGATCGAGCGGTATTTTCCCCAGCTCTCCAAGGAGGATTTTCTGCCCTTTTCCGGTGACTGGAGCGCTTTGCCGGGGGCGGATATCGGCGTCGGCACCTTTTGGCCCTCGGCCTACCACCTGCTGCGCATGCGGGACGTGACGAAAAAAGTGCTGCTGGTGCAGGACTTTGAACCCGCCTTTTACCCCGCGGGCACGGAGTACGCCCTGGCGGAAAACACCCTGCGCATGCCCTTTTCCAGGCTGTTCAACACGCCGGGGCTGCTGACCTTCGTGGAACGGAACTACCCCGTTCCCGGAAAGTCCGCGTACTTCACCCCGGCCTGCGACGAGCGGTACGCCTTTTGCGAAAAGCCCTTAAAACCGCCGTATCGCGTGCTGCTTTACGCCCGGCCGGACGCCCCCAGAAACGCCTTTGCCCTTTGCGTCGCCTTTGCGAAGGCGCTGAAAGGCAAATACAAAAACGAGGTGGAGCTGGTCTGCGCCGGCGCTGCGCTTTCCGATGGGGAGCAGTCGCTGTTTGAAGGCAGTTGCGCGTTTTTCGGCGTCGTGCCCTATGAAGAATTGCCGGAATTTTACGGTTCTTTCCACTTCGTCGTCAGCTTCATGCTGACCAAGCACCCGTCCTACCTTCCCTTTGAGGCGATGGCCTGCGGCTGCGTGCCCATCGTCAACCTGAATGAAGCGAATCTTTGGCTGCTCAAGGACGGGGAAAACTGCCTGATGGCCCAGGCCGCCGTCGCGCCGCTGATGGCGGCGTTTGAACGCGGTTTGGACCCGGAAGTTTACCGCGACATCGTCGCAGAGGGCCTTCGCACGGTGCGCGCCACAACCTGGGAAAGCGAGATGGAAAAAATCGCGGCTTTTTTCAGAAATCTCTAGTCCCAAGGGCCGCCTCGATCAGCTTCTCCACCGCCAATGCCGCGTCTTGTCGTTTTCGCCACGCCGCTTTGGCTTCTTCGGTTCTGCACTTTTCCTGGGAGCCTGCAAAACGCTCCGCCAGGGTGACTTTTTGGTCTTCCCGCATCCGCTTGTCTGCGTAATAGAGGATCGCCGCTTCGTCAAGGCTCACCGGTTCCGGAAGGTCGTGATGGGCGGCGACGAGTTTTCCCAGTTCCGCATAGCCTTTGGAAGCAAGATAGTCCGCCGCTGCCGTGGCGTGGTTTGGCTCCGCTCTTTTGCAGTCGTGCAAAAGGCCGGCGAAAAAGACCGCGGCTTCGTCGATGGCAAAGCCCGCGGCATGCAGCTTCTTCGCGATGGAACGGGCGTATTCCGCCACCGCGACGCAATGGCGGACCACCTTTTTTGGGGTGCTGCACTCCCAAAAGATGCGATCACATTCCTGACGGTCCGGGAGTTTCATGGATGCGCCTTTCCTGTTTTTTTATGATTATACCACCTAAAACGCCCCTGCGCCGCGCAAACCCTTCGGATTGACGCTTAATCTGAAAGGGATTATAATTTATAAAAGGTTTCGGCAACGTTTACTCTTCATTTTATGTTCCATGGGATTGTACGACGTCCGTTCTTATGCAAAAGAAGCGCACCATGCAGGGAAAGTGAATATCAGAGCTGTGGCGGGCATATTGCGGCGTGGCGATCAACACGGTTCCCCGCGCTTTGAATGGACGGCCGGACGTCAGCCAAAAAACCGGGAAAAGGTGCTTGCCGCGGTCAAAAAACTCGGCTATGTGCCGAACAATTCCGCCAGAACCTTGCAAAGGCGGGCGCGGATTGCGTCGTCATCGTCGTGCGGGGCAGAGGGAGTCCGTTTTTTGCGCAGGTCGTCACTTGCGTTGAGGTTCCCCGGCTGACGACGCTGGAGCAACCCGCATCCCGGCTGGGGGAGGAGGGCGTCCGGCTGCTTTTTTCCATGCTCAGGTCAATGGGCAATGCGCGGCAGCTGGTGCTGCCCGCAAGCTCCGGCGCGGCGAAACGAGGAAAAGGATTTAACACAGCAAGGCGCTTCTTTGGCGCTGCAGATTTTTTGAAAGGGGGACCGTTCTCTTAAAAAGGAACGGCAAATGAACATATGCGGCGCTCTAGCGGGATCATATTGCCCATTTTTTCCCTGCCATCCCCCCACGGGATTGGCACTTTTGGCCGCGAGGCTTATGAATTTGCGGATTTTTTGGCTGCTTCTCGCCAGAAGTACTGGCAGATTCTTCCCCTGGGACCGACGGGTTACGGCGATTCGCCCTACCAGAGCTTTTCCTCCTTTGCGGGGAACCCCTATTTCATCGACCTGGACAAACTCGCCGAACAGGGATTGTTGACGCGCGCGGAAATCGAAGGGGTGGACTGGGGAACAGACGGCGAAAAGGTGGATTACGGCAAAATCTACGCGAACCGCTTCCCGCTGCTGGAAAAAGCCTTTGCCAGATTCCAAGGCGATGACGAGCTGGACGCGTGGATCAAGGGCCAAAACTGGCTGTTTGACTATGCGCTGTTCACGGCGCTCAAGGACCATTTTGACGGCGCGCCCTGGATCGAATGGCCGGACGAAGAAATCCGCCTGAAAAAACCGGAAGCCGTGCAGGCGTATGCAAGGCTGCTCGCTCCCAGGCTGCGGTTTTACTGCTTTTTACAGTACCTGTTCTTTGAACAGTGGAACGCGTTGCGCGAATACGTGCGCAACCTTGACATCGGCGTGATCGGCGATTTGCCGATTTACGTCCCGCTGGATTCGGCGGATTGTTGGTCCAACCCCGAAGTTTTCTGGCTGGATGGGAACAGAAAGCCAATCATGGTCGCCGGCGTCCCGCCGGATGTGTTCAACGCGGACGGCCAGCTCTGGGGCAACCCCCTGTATGACTGGGATTACCTGGCGCAAACCGGCTATTCCTGGTGGATGGCGCGTACTCTTGCGGCGGCTTCCCGCTTTGACGTGATCCGGCTGGACCATTTCCGCGGCTTTTGCGATTATTATGCCGTGCCTTACGGTGCGGCCACTGCCAGGGAGGGCGAATGGAAGAAGGGCCCGGGCAGAGTCTTCATCGACAGGCTGAAGCACACCTTTCCCCACACGTCCTTCATCGCTGAGGATTTGGGATTCTTGACCCGGGAAGTCCATGCGCTGCGGGAGTATTCGGGATTCATGGGCATGAAGGTGCTGCAGTTCGCCTTCAACGCAGGAGACTCTTCGGACTATCTGCCCCACAAGTACCCCAGGAACTGTGCCTGTTATACCGGCACCCACGACAATACCACCGCCCGTGGCTGGTTTGACCAGTGCAAGGAGGAGGACCGGGAATACGCCGTCCGCTACCTCGGCCTTTCGCAGGAAGAGGGCTTCCACTGGGGACTGATTCGGGGCGGGATGGGGTCGGTGGCCGACCTTTTCGTCGCCCAGATGCAGGATGTCCTCGGCCTGGGGGATGACGCCCGGACGAACCGGCCCGGGGAAGGCCAGGGCAACTGGCAATTCCGCATCCAGAGAGGCGCATGCACCGCGGAGCCGGCAGAGCGCATCGCCAAGATGACCCGGATGTTCGGAAGGTGACGGATTGTGAATGTTTTTTAGGGGGATTTTGCCGTGGAGAAGGTCTTGTTCCTGCTCGTGGGCCTGCTGCTTATATGTGCTGCCTGCGGGGCGGAAAGGAGGACATTCGTCGCCGTCGATCTGCCGAAAACCTATGAAATTCCGGAATACCTGCCCTGGGAGGATTTGGGGATCAAAGGCAACGCGCGGCTCTTCCTCACCAAAGAGCAGGCGACGGCAGACTTTGATTACATGTGGGCGATGCTCCACGAAAACGCGCCCTTTTTGAAGCTGGTGGACGATCACGCGCAATACCTGGGATTTGACCTGGAGGATGTGGAGCGCAACGCGCTGTCCGCCCGGGAACGGCTGAATCAAAGGGCCATCATCAACCTGGAGGAATTTTTCGGCATCCTCCAGGGGAGCTTTGGCGCACTGGCGGGCAGCGGACACCTTGCGCTGCTGCCGCCGGAGATGGTCCATTCCTTCCAGGATACGTGCCGGGGCGCGCAAAGATTTGTGGAGCATGAGGATACGCGGGCGCTGTACGGCAATATGCTGAAGGTGCTGAACGCGAAAAAGGTGCAAGAGGCCTATGCCTATCTCGGACGTTTGCCAAAGGACGGCGCCGAATCCGGCGCAATCGGAAAAACGGGTTCGGGAATTACGCTTTCATATTGCGGCGAGACCGATTCCCGTGCTTCGCATCCCGACGGTGCTGTTCGCCACGGCGGAGGAAGCAGGCGAAGCCTGCGCGTTGCTCAAGCGGTTGATGGAAGCCTGTCTCGACGAGGAACATTTGATCATCGACCTTAGGGGAAACGGCGGCGGGAACGAGCAGGTGCTGATGGACGGCGTGTTGAGATACCTCGTTTCTGAACCAGTGGAGATCGGCGTCCTTCGCGTATCCAACTGCGGCTCATTGTCGCGGTTCATGCGGGGATGGGAGTTGGGCGCTGTGGAAACCGCTCAAGATGGTGGGTTGCCCTCAAATGCCCTGACGGAGGAACTGAACCGCAGATTTCCGGCGGTGTTTGCGGACTCTGCCGTACTGACCCCCCAGGAGGAGCGCTTTTTGGGCAAGGCATGGCTGCTGGTGGACGGGGCGGTGTACTCCGCGGCGGACGGTTTTGCGGCAAAATGCAAGGCGGCGAACCTTGCGACCCTGGTGGGCAGCAGAACAAAAGGCGGCGGCATGAGCAGCCAGCCGATCCCGTTTTCTCTGCCAAACAGCGGAATCCTCGTCTTTTTTGAGGACGTGGTCGCCATCAACGACGACGGAACGTGCAGCGCCTTCCTGGGAACGTTGCCGGATGTGGAAATGAAGGGCGAGGACGCGCTAGACCATTGTCTCAGGCTGATCGCAGAAGGGTTTGAGGGCTGATGGGCCGCGTGACGCAAAAACAAAAAAGGCAGGAAAGTTCCTGCCTTTTCGGGTTTTGGCCAATCAGAATTCGCACTTGCTCTGGATGTAGGACGCCAGGTCTACGATGGGGATGCGCACCTGGGCCATGGAGTCGCGGTCGCGCAGCGTGACGGTGTTGTCGTCCAGCGTGTCGAAGTCCACGGTGATGCAGAAGGGGGTACCGATCTCGTCCTGCCTGCGGTAGCGCTTGCCGATGGACTGGGTCTCGTCGTAATCCACCATGAAATACCTGGACAGCAGGGCGTGGACTTCCCTTGCCTTTTCGCCCAGCTTGTTCTTCTGCAGGGGCAAAACGGCGGCCTTGAACGGCGCAAGGGCGGGGTGCAGACGAAGCACCACGCGGGTGTCGCCGCCTTCCAGCGCCTCCTCGTCGTAGGCTTCGCACAGGAATGCCAATGCGACGCGGTCGGCGCCCAGGGAGGGCTCCACGCAATAGGGGATGTACTTCTCGTTGGTGATCGGATCGGTGTATTCGAAGCTCTCGCCGGAGAACTTCGCATGCTGGGAAAGGTCGTAATCCGTCCGATCTGCGATGCCCCACAACTCGCCCCAGCCGAAGGGGAAGAGGAACTCGATGTCCGTGGTTCCGCGGGAATAGTGGGAAAGCTCTTCCTTGGAGTGTTCGCGCATGCGGAGATGCTCCGGGCTCATGCCCAGAGAAAGCAGGAACTTGTAGCAGTAATCCTTCCAGTATTCGTACCACTCAAGGTCTGTGCCGGGGGCGCAGAAAAACTCCAGCTCCATCTGCTCGAACTCGCGGGTTCTAAAGGTGAAGTTGCCGGGGGTAATCTCGTTTCTGAAGGATTTGCCCACCTGGGCGATGCCGAAGGGGATCTTCCTTCTGGTGGTGCGCTGCACGTTCTTGAAGTTCACAAAAATTCCCTGGGCGGTTTCGGGCCTGAGGAAAATCTCGGAAGAGGAGTCTTCCGTCACGCCCTGGAAGGTCTTGAACATCAGGTTGAACTTGCGGATGTTGGTGAAATTGTGGGCGCCGCAATCGGGGCAAGGGACCTTGTGCTCGGCGACGAAAGCCTCCATCGCGTCGTTGGGCATGCCGTCCGGCTTGACGTCCAGGTTGTGCTCTTTGGCATAGTCTTCGATCAGCTTGTCGGCCCTAAAGCGCGACTTGCACTCCTTGCAGTCCATCAACGGGTCGGAAAAACCGCTCACATGGCCGGAAGCGACCCAGGTCTGGGGGTTCATCAGAATCGCGGAGTCCATGCCGACGTTATACGGCGATTCCTGCACGAACTTGCGCCACCAGGCCTTCTTCACGTTGTTCTTGAATTCGACGCCAAGGGGACCGTAATCCCAGGTGTTGGCCAGCCCGCCATAGATCTCCGAGCCGGGATAAATGTATCCCCTGCCTTTGCAGAGGGCGACAATCTTTTCCATACTGGTCGCAGCCATTGTAAAACCTCCTGAATGCCTGATCGTAATATTATTTGGAAATAAAAAACCTTTTGCCCCGTAAAGGGACGAAAGGTTATCTTCCGCGGTTCCACCCTTTTTGACGCGTCAAGAACGCGCCCACTTTGGAACAGTGCCGCTATCGGTCTGCCGATAACGCGCCACCCGCAACCGGCTCCCACCGTACCCGGCTCGCTCATGCGGACGATTGCGCGCTATTTTCCCGAATCTTCGCAGCTATTCGATTAATTTACTATTCTAGTGGGAGCGCGGGCGGATGTCAAGCCCTCCCGGGGCAAAACGGTTGCTGCGCCGCGAATTTTGCCTGATCAGACCCTTGACAATCCAGGGAAAAAGGAATACCATACCCCCGTGTACCCTTCATGGAAGGGGGGCGGCGCCGAATAGAAACGGCGCGCCGTAACACAATACAGAGATGAGACGAGAAAGGAAGAGCGCCATGTCTAGAGAGAAGATCAACCGTTTTGTGTTAACCGAAAACGAAATGCCCACCGCCTGGTACAATGTCCGGGCGGACATGCCCGAGCAGCCCGGGCCGTTATTGGACCCCGCCACGGGGAACCCCGCCACGGTGGAGCAGCTTTCGGGCATTTTTGCGCGCGAACTTGCGGAACAGGAGCTCACGACGCAGCGGTATATCGACATTCCCGGACCGGTGCTGGACTATTACAAAAAGTACAGGCCGTCCCCCGTCATTCGCGCTTATGACCTGGAGCGCGCGCTGGACACCCCGGCCAAGATCTACTTCAAGTACGAGGGGAGCAACACCTCTGGCAGCCACAAGTTGAATTCCGCCGTGGCTCAGGCGTATTACAACAAGATCGAGGGCATCAACCACATCACCACCGAAACCGGCGCCGGCCAGTGGGGCACCGCCCTTTCCATGGCCTGCGCGTATTACGGGCTGGATCTGACGGTCTTTATGGTCAAGATCAGCGCGATGCAAAAGCCCTACCGCAAGGCGGTGATGGAAACCTACGGCGCGAAGGTTCACCCCAGCCCCAGCGAGCACACTGGCGCCGGCCGCGCCGTGCTCGCCCAGTTCCCGGAGGATCACGGTTCCCTCGGAACGGCGATCTCCGAAGCCGTGGAGCTGGCGGTAACCACCGAAAACTGCCGCTACTGCCTGGGTTCCGTTTTGAACCAGGTGCTGCTGCATCAGTCGATCATCGGCGAGGAAGCCTATTTGCAGATGCAAAAGGCCGGGGATTATCCGGACTATGTCATCGGCTGTGCGGGCGGCGGATCCAACCTTGGCGGGCTGATTTCCTCCTTTATGCGGGATAAGCTCACCCAAAAGGCGAACCCGACCTGCATCGCCGTGGAACCTGCGGCATGCCCCTCCATGACCCGGGGCCGTTACGCCTATGACTTCTGCGACGTGGGCCGCGTCACCCCCCTTGCCAAGATGTATACCCTGGGCAGTTCATTCAGGCCCGCTTCCATCCACGCGGGCGGGCTGCGCTATCACGGTATGAGCCCCATCGTCAGCAAGCTGTACCACGACGGCTTCCTCGAAGCCCGCGCCGTAGCCCAGAGGGATGTGTTTGACGCTGCCGTGCTCTTTGCAAGGACGGAAGCCATCCTCCCAGCACCCGAATCCGCCCACGCCATCCGCGCCGCCATCGACGTCGCCCTGGAGTGCAAGGAACGGGGCGAGGCAAAGACCATCCTGTTCGGTTTGACGGGCAACGGCAGCTTCGACCTCGCGGCCTACATGAGCTATATGGAGGGCGAAATGGTCAACTATACCCCGTCGGATGAGGACATTCAGGCAGGCTTTGCCCAGATGCCGGACATGTCGGTTTACCAAAAGTAAAAAGCAGAACAATCATAACGATTTTCATAGAAAACGCCGCGGTGCGGGAACCTATTCCCGGCCGCGGTGTTTTCGCTTCCTTTAAACGGGACACCAGGTGAAATGAGGAAGAATCATCCTCCAAAGCGGGATTTTTCCGACTTATTTCCCGAAAAAATAGAAAAAACTCCGCCCTAGCCCGTATATTCCGCAATCTTGCTTTGACAATGTGGCGGGAAAAAGGTACAATACTAAAGCGGTTTTTCGGACCGACAGTACCTACCGAAGGATGAAATCATGAAAAAGAACTACGACGTGATCGTGATCGGCGCAGGTCCCGCGGGGATCTTCACTTGTTTGGAGCTGACAAAGCTTGCGCCGGAGGCTAAACTCCTGCTGGTGGATTCCGGCAGGGCGATCGACAGCCGTGTCTGCCCCGCACGCACCACCGGAAAATGCGTGAACTGCAAGCCCTGCGCGATCATGTGCGGCTGGGCTGGCGCCGGCGCTTTTTCGGACGGGAAGCTCTCCCTTTCCTCCGAGGTGGGGGGCAACATCACCAAATACATGACCGAGGACAAGGCCCAGCAGCTGATCGATTACGCGGATTCCATCTATACCCGTTTCGGCGCGCCGGACGTGGTCCACGGCAGAAACGATCCCCACGTGGGCGAGATCGCATACGAGTGCAGCAAGCACAACATCCGGCTGGTGCGTTGCCCGGTGCGCCACATGGGCACGGAATACTCCTTTGAAGTGCTCAAGGCGATGTACGATTATTTGATCGCACAGCCGAACTTTGAGTTCTATGAACGCACCACGGCGAAAACGATCCTGACAGAGGACGGAAAAGCCGTCGGCGCGGTGATCGAAAACCGGGAAGGCGAGCATACGGTGACCGCGCCCTACGTCGTCGTCGCTCCCGGCCGGGGCGGCGCGGAATGGCTGATCGGCGAGGCGAAAAGGCTGGGCATCACCCTGGAGAACAACGAGGTGGACATCGGCGTGCGCGTCGAATGCCCCAACTCCGTCATGGACCATCTGACCAAACACCTTTACGAGGCCAAGCTGGTCTATTACTCTGACACCTTCGAAAGCAAGGTGCGCACCTTCTGCATGAACCCCGGTGGGATCGTTTCCGAGGAGCATTACGAAGGCGGCATCGCCGTCGTCAACGGTCACAGTTACCACGACCAGGACAAACGGACGGAAAACACCAACTTCGCCTTGCTGGTTTCCACTCGTTTTACCCAGCCCTTCGAGGAACCCATCCGCTACGGGAACTACATCGCCCAGCTGGGCAACATGCTGACGGGCGGGCCCATTATGGTGCAAAGGCTGGGCGACCTGCTTCGCGGAAGGCGGACGGATTTCTCCCGCCTGGCGAAATCCACCACCAGGCCCACCCTGAACACCGCCGTGCCGGGGGACCTTTCCTTCGTCCTGCCCCACAGGCACCTGACCAGCATCATCGAGGCCCTGCGCGCCTTCGACAAGGTGGCGCCCGGCCTGTATTCCAAAAACACCCTGCTTTACGGCGTGGAGGTCAAATTCTATTCCTCCAAGGTGGCTGTGAGCAAGCGTTTTGAAACCGCCGTGAAAAACCTTTACACCATCGGCGACGGCGCGGGCATCACCCGCGGGCTGATGCAGGCTTCCGTCACCGGCGTCGTGGTGGCGCGGGACATTGCCGAAAGAAGGAAAAGTGAATAATCGAAGGTTCCATTGAAAATATTAGGAAAGAGCCCTCCTTGGGATTCTGGTTGAACCGGACGCGCAAAAAACCTTCAGGTGTTTACCTGAAGGTTTTGATGCGTAAACTGGGATATATCGGGATTTAATCGGGATTATGTGGACTTTTTCTTGCCGATGCCCATCAACACGATTCCCAAAATGACCGCGATCACGCCGATGATGATCCAGGTCGTTCCGGGATTGACCGTGCCGCTTGAGATAAAACTGGTGAACTGCGCCTCAAGGCTGTTGTTCTGGACGAATCCGAAAATCAGGGAGCCAGCGCCGAGAACAGCCAATATGATGCCGAAAATAAACATAAGAACGTCCTCCCTACCATTAATAGATTAATTATACTTGCTTTATTTTGATGGGTCAATGATAAAATCAGGATCAAGAACCCGATTTTCAAATGTTATCAAGGGGCGAGGCATGCCCGGACCGGTTGCGAAACCGCGCCACAAGCTGACGAAAATGTCACCCGTTTGCGGGGTGCATTCATCCTGCTAATTTGGTATAATACAAAGTTACAAAGGTGCATGGAAAAAAGGGGGTTATTATACAATGTCCGTCGATCGCGACATTACCATTGGGCTATACACGGATTCCTATATTCCCGTGGTGGATGGCGTGGCCACCTGTGTGCGAAACTACGCCCGGTGGCTGAACGCCAAGCACTGTGCCGCTTATGTTGCGGCGCCGGAGGTTCCCAATTATGAGGATGACGATCCGTTTCCGGTGATCCGCTTTTTCTCCATTCCCATCAAACCGCATCCGCCGCACAGGTTTGGCATCCCCGCCCTCGATACGGCTTTTCGGCCCATGGAGATCGAGCACAAGCCCTGCCTGGTGCACACGCATTCACCATTTTCCGCGGGCGGAGCGGCCCTGCGCCTGGCCAAAAAGCTGGACATCCCCCTCGTCGCGTCCTTTCACTCCAAACTGTATGACGATTTTTTGCAAGCCACCGGCAGCGAGTTCATTGCCGCAAGGGTGGTGGATTACGTCGTCTCGTTTTACAATAAGGCGGACTACGTCTGGACGGTGAACCGCAGCACCGCCAAAACCCTCGCCGAATACGGCTACAAGGGCGAGGTGGAGGTGGTGGTCAACGGCACGGATTACGACGACAGCATCGATCGCGCCGCCGCCTGCCGGGAGATCGACGAGCGGTACGGGATCCGCCCCGGCCAGAAGGTGATGCTCTTCGTGGGGCAGATTGTGCTGCAAAAGAACCTGGTGCGGGTGATCAACGCCGCATGGGAATACGCAAACAGAGGCCATGATTTCCGGCTGTTCCTGGTGGGCGAAGGCTACGCCCGGGACGAGCTGACCGCCCTGGTCAAGGAGCGCGGGCTGAAGGACCGGGTGACCTTCACCGGGCCGATCTATGACCGCGACGAGCTCAAAAAATTCTATGCCCGGGCGGACCTTTTTGTGTTCCCCTCGATCTATGACAATGCCGCCCTGGTCATCCGGGAGGCCGCCGCATTGTGCGTGCCCTCCATCATGGTGGCGGGGAGCAACATCGCAGAGGGGTTGACCGACGGCGTCAACGCCTACTTGTGCGAGGATACGGATGAAAGCGTGGCGGACGCCATGGAGCGCGCCCTGGGGGACGACGAAAAACGCGCCTGCATCGGCAAGGGCGCCAAGGTTGCCCTCGCCCGGTCCTGGGAGTCCATCGTGGAAGAGGTTTACGAGAAATACCTCGGGATCATCAACAGTTACCAGAAAAAGAAGCGCAGGAGCATCTATGTCACCAGGGCTCCGGGCGGCTTGATCCACGGGAAGGGAAACCGATGAGCAAAAAAAGACGCAGGGGAGCAAGGCCGAATTCCCGCTTTTTCATGCTGATCGGGGCGATTGTGCTGCTGGGCTCCGTGGTGGGGTGGCTGCTTTTCCGCACTGTGGGCGGAACGGTGGAGACCGCTTCCGTCACCATGGAGGCTTCCGTCAAGGCCGTGATCATCCGGGACGAAACCGTGGTCACTGCCGAAACCTACGGGAACATCTCCTATGCCGTTGCAGAGGGCGAGCGGATCACCAGCGGGACCAAGATCTGCGAGGTTTACAAGTGGGGCACCTATGACAGTGTCCTCGCCGACCTTTTGACCATGCAGCAAGAGATCAGGGAGTATCAGGTCGGAACGCTGCTGCAGGATATCGTCAACACTGAACTGACGGCGATGGACAACGCCATCGCCGCAAAACTTTCGGAAATCGCCGCCGTCGCCAGCGGCGAAAGCGGCGCTGACATGCTCAAGCTCAATCAGGAGCTGAAAACCCTGATGAACAGCAGGCGGGACTACCTCAAGAGCAAGATCCAGCCGGACGACAAGCTGATGTCCCTTTACGAGCGGGAACAGACCCTGCTGGATCGGCTGGAGTCCTGGAAGCAGGACGTGTATTCCCAAAATGCGGGCATGGTCAGCTTCTATTTTGACGGTTACGAGAGCGTGCTCAACCGCAACACCATGGCGCAAGTCCTGCCGTCGGACATCACAGCGGTGATCAACGGCAAGGCTGCCCCAATGGTGACCACGGCGGAAAAACCCCTGTATCGGGTGATGAACACCTCGGTGTGGTATCTCGCCGTCGTTTCCGGCTCGAACTCCGATGCCCGCTTTGTCCCGGGCGAAAGTTACGATATTTTGCTGGATGGCAATTACGATAAGCCCTACACTGCGGTGGCGGAGTCCATTTCGGTGATCGACGGCAACACCCTGACCATCCTCCGGGTGGATGACGACGTCGCCCCGGTGTCCGGGGCGAGGGTGGTGACCGCCACCGTGCGCGCGACCTTTACGGGGACGACGGTGGCATCCCGGGCAGTCATGACTGTGGACGGTCAGACCGGCGTCTACCTGGTCGAGAACGGAGAAAGAAAGTTTGTTCCAGTCACCGTGCTGTACAGCGACGGCAAAAGCGCCGCCGTTCGCCCGCTGGACGGGTACGCGCTGCAGGTGGGGGACAGTTATACGGCAAATTGAGGAAAACAATGACCATAGAAGATCGTCTCAAAGCCCTGGGGGAACATATCGCCGAAGCGGCCTTGCGGGCAGGGCGGGACCCGGGGGAAGTCAAGCTCATCGCGGTGACCAAATCCGTGGACGAGCAAAGGATCCGGGAAGCCATCGCCCTCGGGGTGGAACGAATCGGCGAGAACCGGGTACAGGAGCTTTTGAACAAGTACGACTCCTTTGAAAACGCGGAAAAACACCTCATCGGCCAGCTGCAGACCAATAAGGTCAAAAAGGTCGTGGGCAGGGTGGACCTTATCCATTCGGTGGACCGGCTGAATCTCGCACGGGAAATCCATCGATGCGCCGCCGCGGCAGGGATCGTCTGCCCGGTGTTGATCCAGGTGAACCTGGGGCAAGAACCCCAAAAGGGCGGCGTTTCTCCGGAAGAATTGGTGGATCTTGCGGGTGCCATGCTGGAAATGGGTAATCTAAAGCCAGTGGGGCTGATGACCGTTCCCCCCATCTGCCCGAAAGACGAAGCCCGAAGGTATTTTGCAAAGCTGCGGCGGCTGCTGGATGACTGCAACCGCGCATTGGCCATCGACATGACCGAGCTTTCCATGGGCATGTCCTCCGATTATTGCGAGGGAATTCTCGAAGGGGCGACGTTTGTCCGGATTGGGACAGCCCTTTTCGGGAGAAGATTGTAAATAAAGTGTGAATGATGTCTTTTTCCTTGACGGAAAAGTCTAGCTGTTCTATGATAAACAAAGATAATTATACACATTTATCTTTGTTTATGCGGGAGGTTTCCAATGGGCATTTTCGGAAAGATGAGGGACTATTTCTTCGAAGACCCCGAAGACTCCGAGTTCAACGACGACACCACCGAGGATGCGGCTTCGATACAGGAAGTTAAACTCCCGGAGTTTGAAAAGGCGTATGCTCAACAACCGCGCCAAAGAGCAAAGGTGGTTCCTATGAGCAATTCCAACCCTGCGCCCTCCGCCATACCGTCGGGTGTGAACATGAAAATGATCGTGTATCAGCCCATGTCTTACGAGGACGCACAGAACATTGTGGACAACCTCAGGGCAAGGAAGCCGGTCATCGTCAACATGGTTGACCTGGAGCGGGAATGCGCCCAGCGGGTGGTGGACTTTATCGCCGGCGCGGTCTATGCGCTAAACGGCACGATTCGAAAGGTGTCCTTTGGAATCTTTGTGATCGTTCCCAGCAACGTTTCCCTCATCGGCAACGGTGATGAGGACGAAACCGAAACCAACGTCCGCCCCCAGTAAACAAAGCTGAAAAAGGGCAGGGGAGCACCCTGCCCTTTTGTGTCATACTCTTGCAGTTTGAAAAAATTGACGCTTTTTGCCGGAGGGGATTATGCCCATCACCAGAAGGGATATCATTGCAAAGGTGTTTAGCACCATGGGCGGCGGATACGACGCCGACGAGGTGGATGCTTTTTTGGATCTTGTGGCGGATACGCTCGAGCTTCGGGATGACGCGCTGCACACCGAACGGCAGCGCGCGGCAATCCTTACCGCCGAGATCCGGCGGCTGGAAGCCCAGATTGCGGACCTGAAAAAAGCCACAGCCCGGGCGGATAACGCCGATGCCGAAGCCAGGGAGCTTTTGGAGCAGGCCAAGCTGCAAGCGCGCATGGTGATTTCCGCAGCCAGGGAAGAAGCAAAAAGAATCGTTCAGGAGGCTGCGGAGCAGGCCGAGCTGATCGTGAAGAAATCCCTGGAACAGACTGCAGCCAGGCCGCCCCTTTCCGAAAGGATCGCGGGGTTTGCCCTGCGCCCGGTTGCACTGGAACCGGTGCAAACCGCGGTGCCAAAGGGAGATTCCGCCCCGGAAGGGGCGCAGGAAGGGGCAAAAGAGCCCGTTTATCCAAAATGCGAAGAACCTGATGCTGCTTCCTCGCCCGCCGCCGAATCCAGCTTTTCCTCCGACGTTGAAGCCCAGTCCTTTGACGGGGGAGCCCCGGCTGACCCTGAAGTGTTGGAGTGCGCCGCCCCGGAAGCAATCGCCGGGCCCCCCGCCGGGGAAGTTGCTGTGACGGGGGATGCCCCTTTGAAGGGGGATGAGGAGGAAGCCCTGCAAGGCCAGCCCGGCGATGAAAATCAGCCGGAAGAGCCCGCCGGCGCCCAAATTGGGGAGGAAGCGCAGGCGACAGCCGCGGTTTCTACGTCGGAAGAGCAATCGGAAGATTCATCAGAAGATCCATCAGAAGACCAATTGGAAAAACAACCGAAAGACCAACCGGTGGAGCAAACGGAAGAACAGGGGGATCAAACCCTGCGCCTTGAAGAGGCCGCCGAGCCGGCGATGCCCGCCGAATTCCCGAAGGCGGAACGGCCCGCGGCGTTTCGGCCCAGGCTGGAGATCGTCAAGCCCCCGCGGCCGGAGGACGTGTATGACGAGGCGGATGGATTCTATCCCGCCACGGATTGGCTGAAGGACCCGGACAGCCGTTACGAGAAGTGACCTGTACGGAGCGAACGTCAGCCAGCGCATCCGGCAGGATTGCCTTTTTTGGGCGTCGCCCCCAAAGCGCAAGTCCGATGGCCGAAAGGCTGTAGGGTTTGCGTTTCTTTTTGCCGCGTTTTTGGGCGTTTATGCCTACGAAGATTGTCATATTTCCTGGATTTTCTGGATTTCCCCGAATTGTGCTCAATTTTCCCACGGTGATCACAAATCGTTCACGTTTTGTCTGCGCACAGGTCATTCTTTGATGGTATCATGGACCTAAGAAAACCAGCAAAGAGGCCGATGCACGATGAGATCAAAGATACTTGCCCTGCTGACCGTGCTGATGGCGGTCGCCATGAGCGCCTGCAGCACCGGCTACACGGTACTGGATACCATCACCCCCGCACCAGAGGTGGAGTCCTTCATCCCCGAGGAACAGGACGAGGGGGAGGGGGAGATTCCCGTCGCGGATGCCCGGGACGAGGATTTTGTGAGTATGCCCGCCTATGTTCCGGGGACCTACCGGGGCGAAGGGGACGGCTATGGCGGTACCCTGGAGGTGGACGTCACCGTCGACGAATACGGCATCACTGATGTTACCATCGTTTCTCACAATGAGGATCCGAAGGTGGCGGGGGAAGCCCTGACAGCGCTTCCAGAGGCGATCATGCAAGCCCAAAGCGCGGATGTGGACGCCGTTTCCGGTGCGACGATGACCTCCGACGCCATCGTTTCTGCAGTCATGAACGCCCTGGGCCTTGCGATGGTCCAGTAAAGAACCGTTGCATCCATTCAACCAAGCGGCAGCCAGGTGAAGACAAAACGCGTCTTTACCGAAGTGCCGCTTTTGTTTTGCCAAAATAGATGCAGAAGTTCGGGGTGGCGTTGGTGTTATTTACCAAGTGAAATGATTTGTTGCAATTTGGGATAGACATGACTATACTTGATATAACCCACATTAGCATGTCGATCCTATTCTGTTATGAAAGTGAAAAATACGTTTCAATTACGATTCTGAATCGCGAAAGGAGAAAGCAATCATTATGGAAAACAAGCGTTTGAATGGGGATGTTGCCGTCGTAACCGGCGCAGCCAGCGGTATTGGAAAGCAGATCGCCCTGACCTTTGCCAAAGAGGGAGCGATGGTGGCCTGCATGGACATCAACGAGGCGGGCGCTTTGGATACCGTTGCGGAAATCACCGCAAATGGCGGAAAGGCGATCGCGGTCAAGGTGGACCAGTCCGATTCCGCCCAGGTGGCAGAAGCCGTGAAAAAAGCCCATGAAGCCTTCGGAAAAATCAGCATCCTCGTCAACTGCGCTGCGGCGATCAACTTCAAGCCCATCCAGGACACCTCGGACGAGGACTGGCACAGGATCATGAACATCAACGCGGCTGGTTATTTCTACTTTCTCAGGGAAGTGTACCCCTATATGAAGCAAAACGGCGGCGGCAGGATCGTCCAGTTCTCCTCCTCCACAGCCTTCAGCGGCAGCGGGTTTGCGAATATCGCGTACACCGCGTCCAAGGCGGCGGCGTTTGGCATGTCCAAACACGCGGCGGGGCTTTGGGGCAAGGACAACATCCGGGTGAACACCATCTGCCCCGGCCTGACGGAAACGCCGATCACCGACGCTGGCGACGGCAAGGTGAAGGACAAGGAAGCCCACGAAAAGGCGATTCCCCTGGGCAGGATCGCCCGGCCGCAGGAGATGGCGGACGTGGTTTTGTTCCTCGTTTCGGATGAATCCCGCTATATGACCGGCGCGACGGTCCACGTCAACGGCGGAAAGTACATCTACGGCTCTTAATGGGCAAAAAAGGCACACGCTGTTTGGAACATGCGGCAGGAAGCGTACGATTGCGCGACCTGCCGCTTTTTTATACCATGGCATCAGCGAGCCTCGCCAAAAATTGTTGGCCCAAAAACCAAAAGCCCCGCAAAACGGTCTAACAAGTGACCGGTCAAAGCAAATGCAAAGGAGTGCGGCGTGACAAGGGACGAATTTTCTGAGCGGATTGTCGGGATGATGCAGACGCTGTACCGCGTCAGCTATGCGCAGCTTTCCCAAAGCTGCGACCGGGACGACGCGGTACAAGAATGCCTCTGCAAAGCCTGGCAAAAACGGCACCAATTGCGGGACGAGCGCTTCATGCAGACCTGGGTGATCCGCATTCTGATCAACGAATGTCGAAACATCCAGAAAAAGAAGGGCCGCTACCTTCTGCTTTCCGAACTGCAGGAACGCGCAGCGCCGAAAGGCGCGAACGAAGGGCTGCACGACGCGCTGTTCGCGCTTGATGAAAAGCTCCGCCTTCCCATCCTTTTACATTACATCGAAGGATTTTCCATACGGGAAATCGCGCGCATTCTGCGCTTGCCCCAGGGGACGGTCAAGTCGCGAATGCTGCGCGGGCGGCAGGAGCTTTACAAACAACTGAACGGGGAGGCAAACGAGCCATGCGGGATCTGAACAACTTTCTACATGCATTTGGCGAGGCCGACGACGAGTTCAAAAACAACGTGTTTCGCACGCTGGCAGGTCTTCCAACCGGCGAGGGGAGCAAGCCGGTGAGAAAAGCGAGATGGAAACTGGCTGTGGCGGTGGGGCTCGCGCTTTTGATGATGACCGCTACTGCCTTTGCGCTGACCAATCCCTGGGGAATTCTGGATTTTTTGACGAACCGCCGGTCAAATGTGACGGTGTTGCCCGATGCCGACGAGATCGTGCAAAAAAACGTGCCACAACAGGGCGGGCAGGCGGACTTCGCCACCTTTGCGGTGCGGGAAGCCGTGTTTGACGGCAAGGACGTGTTCATCGCTTTGGAAGTCCGGCCGGCGGAGGAGCAATATCTGCTGCTGGGACCGGACGCGTACCCCGAAGACCCCGTGGGCGACATGGGCCCGCTGTTTGCCGGGATTACCGGCACCATCGCCGACTATGCCCGGGAGCACGACAAGGCGCTGCTGCACACCTGGGCGGGGATCGAAGGTCTGAACTGCTCCATCGATTTCGTGCTGGAACAGGACGGTACCCTCGTCTATCTGCTGAACGGCAGATATGAAGCTTCGGGCGAAGCGGAGCTGACGATTGCCTGCGGCGTTGCGCCCTTTGTTACCAAAGACGGAAAAGCGGTGGTCGACCATGCGCAAATGCAGCGCACGCCGGTTTCCGTCACGCTGAAAAACACCGGCACAAAGGACACCTTAACCAGCGCCGCACCGATGGATTACAGCGATTGCGGCGTCCGGGTGGACCGGATCACCCTGACCGGCTCGGCCATGGGGATTTACGCAACCATCGAGTATACGGTGACGGATGCGGAGAAATACGCGCAAACCGAAGATGGATTGTGGTTTGAGTTCCTGGATGAAAGCGGCGAACCCCTGCCCAGCGGCGCGGGAACGGTGGGAACCGGCATCCTCTCCGCGGACGGCAGCGCCATCCGCTTCGTACAGGAGATGACCATCCAGGCTGCCGAGACGCTGCCGAGAACAATTACCCTCCGCGCCTACAACTGCTGGGATAAAAACCGGTACGAGCCCCATGTTTTCGAGATGAACTGACCCATTGCGGGGATGAAACGGGGAAGCGCAAGCGCTTCCCCGCTTCATTGCTTGGGCAACGAAGGCCGCACAGACCGCCAGGGGCGCTTTCTGACCCCGGCGCTCCGTGCTATAATGCAATAAAAATGACAATTCACCAAAGGTGAACAAATCCGGTTCTTTGGGAGGGCGCAGGCCTTCATTGTAAACCTGTGAAGGATTTTGCTATAATAAGGTCAAACAATGACGTGGAAGGAACTTCAATGCAGATACAATGGTACCCGGGTCACATGACCCGTGCCCGCCGCATGATGGCGGAAAACCTGAAACTGATCGACGTCGTGGTGGAATTGGTGGACGCCCGGGCGCCGATGGCCACCCGAAATCCGGATTTTGACGATTTGTTCGAGGGCAAGGCCCGGGCGCTGATCTTGAACAAATGCGACCTGGCGGACCCGGAAGCGACGGCGGAATGGATCGCATGGTATCAACAGCAGGGCGTCAATGCCCTGACCGTCACGGCGACGGAATCAGGCGGAAGAAAAAAGGCGATCTCCCTCATCGAGCGCGCCGCAAAGCCCACGGTGGAAAAGTTCCGCGCCAAAGGCGTGAACAAGGTCGTCCGCGTCATGGTGGTGGGCATCCCCAACGTGGGCAAATCCACGCTGATCAATAAGCTCTCCGGAAGCGCGACGGCCCAGACGGGGGACAGGCCCGGCGTCACCCGGGGCAAACAGTGGGTAAAAATCAACCCCTTTCTGGAACTGATGGACACCCCCGGCATGCTCTGGCCGAAGTTTGAGGACAACGAAACCGCCCTTCGCCTGGCATATATCGGCTCCATACGGGACGAGATCATCGACGTTGAAAAGCTCGCCGTCAGCCTGATCGAGGAATTGAAGCGGCTTTGCCCCGAAGCGCTTGCCCTGCGTTACAAAAAGCTGGACATTGGCGCAGAAGGGGAAGAGCTGCTCCTTGGGGTGTGCAAAAGCAGGGGATTCATCCTGCCCGGCGGGAGGTTCGATACCGAGCGGGGCGCAAACGCCGTTTTGGACGATTTCCGTTCCGGCAAAATCGCAAAAATCACCCTGGAGCGCCCGAGGAGGGAAATGACAGATGACTGAGCGGGAAGCGGCGCGCCTTTTAACGCTGACCAAGCACGAGGGCGCTTTTTGGCGGTCTGGCAGAATTGTCGGAGGCATGGACGAGGTGGGCCGCGGCCCTTTGGCGGGGCCTGTGGTGGCTGCCTGCGTGGTTCTGCCCAGGGAGCCGCTGGTGGAGGGGGTGGACGATTCCAAAAAGCTCTCCGAAAAAAAGCGGGAAAAGCTCTACGACCGGATCGCCGCTTTGGGGACCTTTGGCATCGGGGTGGTGGACTGGGCGGTGATCGACGAGATCAACATCCTGCAGGCGACCAGGCTGGCCTTCAAAGCCGCCTATGAGAATATGACGCACAAGGTCGAAGCGCTGATCGTGGACGCGGTCAAGGGGCTGGATATCCCTGCAGAACAGCTGCCTCTGATCCGCGGGGACGCGGTGAGCTATCTGGTGGCGGCGGCTTCCATCGTCGCCAAAGTGACCCGGGACCGAATGATGGCGGAGTTTGATGGGAAGTATCCTGAATACGGATTCGCCCGGAACAAGGGTTACGGCACCGTCGAGCACATCGCCGCGATCCGGCGTTACGGGCCCTGCCCGATTCACCGCAGGAGTTTCATCAAAAAATGGCTATAACGGGGGACAAAAAGGCCCTGGGCGACCGCGGGAAGCGCTGGCAGCGGATTACTTAGCCCAAAGCGGGATGGAAATCGTTTCCAGGAATTATAAAAAAAGCGGCGGAGAGATCGATATCATCGCCAAAGACGGGGCGTTTGTGGTCTTTATTGAAGTCAAAACCAGGAGGAACGAGGTTTTTGCGGCCCCCCGGGAGTCCGTGGGCAGCGTCAAGCGAAGAAGGCTGCGCGTGGCTGCCGAAAAGTGGCTGGCGGAGACAGGCTATGCCGGGTTTTGCAGGTTTGACGTCATCGAGGTGATCACGGCGGGGGAAACCCCGCTCATCAGGCATTGGAGGGACGCTTTTTGAACCTTTCCCACCGCGCAAGAAGGAAAGCCGGGGCCGTTTGCCTTGCGGCCCTGTTCGCGTTCGCAGCTTTCTTCTTTGGCTGCGCCTTCGCGCAGGAGATTCCCCACGATTTCATCGGAACAGAAGGGGTGTACGGCGGCGGGGAAACCGGGCCGTTGTACGAAACCGAGGAGTTTCAGGAAGACGAGATACCTTTGGACCGCATGATCGTCGCGGAGCTGGAGGAGCTGGAAGCGGAAGGGGAGAATCCCCTGAACGCCCTGAACTCCTTTTTGCTGGTCGCGCTTTCTGCCGGTGTATTCGGCCTTTTATACTGGCTGGGGGGCTTTTCAACAAGTATTTTGGACGCTAAGAACTTCGTTCCCCTTGCCTTGATCGGCGCGATCGCTGTCCGGCTGTTCGTCGCCGCCCTTTCCCCGGGGTACACGTCGGACATGGCATGCTTCACCGGCTGGGCCAAGGCTTTGGCGGACAATGGCTGTGCCGCGTTTTACACCAGCGGGATGTTTGCGGATTACCCGCCGGGGTATCTTTACGTCCTTCTGGCCATGGGAAAGCTGGCTTCGCTGTTTGGCATCAACCTCGCTTCTTCCTTTGGCGGTTTTTTCATCCGCCTGCCCGTCATTTTGCTGGATGCGGGGCTGGCCTATGTGCTGTATCGCGCGGCCAGGGATTCTTTGGGCCGGCGGGGTGCCGCGGCGCTGTTGCTGATCGCTGCCTTCAACCCCGTTTCGATTCTGGATTCCGCCGCCTGGGGGCAGGTGGATTCCGCCCTGACCCTTCTGCTCGTTCTTTCCTTTATCCAACTTCAAAAAGAAAGAAAACTCACCGCCGCCGCCCTTTTTGGCCTGGCGGTGCTGGTCAAGCCCCAGGCGCTGATCGCCGGACCTGTTTTCGCCCTGGGGTATCTTTTTCCGTTGTTGGACGGGGGGAAGGATGAGTTTTTTCGCCGTTTGGCGGATATTGCCCTGGGCGCGGTTATCGCCCTGGCGGTGATTTTCGTCGGCTCGCTGCCTTTTCAGGGGAGTCAGGATACCTTCTTTGTGTTCCGGCGCATGCTGGAAACGGCGACTTCCTACCCCTACGGCTCAGCCAACGCCTTCAACCTCATTGCCCTGCTGGGCGGCAACTGGGTGCTGGATTCGACGGTGTTCCTCGGCCTTTCCATCAGGATATGGGGCATTGTCGGCATCTTGCTGTCTTTGGCGGCAACCATCTTTGCGGCGTTGCGCGCAAGGAAGCGGGGGACGTTGTCGCTGCCCCTTTTAGCGGCGCTGTTTTTGACGTTGGTGTTTACTCTGGGCCACAATATGCACGAACGCTACCTCTTTCCGGCGCTGTTTCTGCTGCTTTTGGCGCTGCCCGAACGGAAGGACCGAAGGCTGCTGACGGCGCACCACGCCCTGTCCGCCGCGCTGTTTTTGAACGCCGCTGCGGTACTGCTTTGCGTGTTTTACGGGGAGTACAACCTCATCGGAAAGATGGACGGGGCGGTTCGATTGTTCTCGCTCCTCGGGGTGTGCGCCGCCGGTTATTTCGCCTGGGTCTGCTATCGTGTGCTGGTGCTGGGGGAACAACGGAAGGACGCTTTTTTGGAACTTACATCAAAAGGGCTTTCGTGTGAATCTCCGGAAGATGGCGAGGCCCCTCCCGAAGAACAAGCGTTGTTTGAAGATGCTGGGGGCGATAACCCGCAGCCCGAAGGGGGCGATGGGGAAGGCCACGACGGCGATGGCGATTCCATCATCATCGATGGCGGGGAGCAGCTCGCCGAAGCGGGGGAAAACGGCGACCGCCCGACAGCCTTCGGCAAACCTCTTGCGGAGCTGAAACCCCGCCACCCCGCCTGGACCAGGCGGGAAAAGCTGCTCCTTTGGGCGCTGAGCGTCATCTATGCCATTGTCGCCTTTGTCAATCTGGGGGATCTGCGTGCGCCGGAGACGGTATTTTCCTGCAAGGACGGCCAGCAGGTGGTGGTCACCCTGCCCGAAGAGGCCAAACCCGCGGCCGTTTGGGCTTACGCGAACATCTGCCAGGGAAAGCTGGGGGTTTACGCCGCGTCCGGGGGGACGGGGTCCCTGGCGGCCACGGTGGATTTGGGGTATGACCATATGTTCCGCTGGACGATCACGCCCCTCGAACTTTCGGATGAATCGACGGCGAAGTTCTCCGTCAAGGCTTTTGGGGACTGCAAGGTCAACGAGCTGGTGTTTGTGGACGCCGAAGGGAATGTCATCCTGCCGGAACGCGTCTCGTACTACGACGGCACCGCCTATGTGGATGCGTCGGAGGCCCTGAAGGCCTTCGACGAGCAGGACAAAAAGCCCCTGCGACCCAGCGAGCAGAACGGCATGTATTTCGACGAGCTGTACCACGGCCGCACGGCTTACGAGCATCTGCACGGCTTGAAGCCCTATGAAAACTCCCACCCGCCTCTGGGCAAGGTGCTGATCATGGCAGGCATCGCGGTCCTTGGCATGACGCCCTTCGGCTGGCGCTTTGCCGGCGCGCTTTTTGGCGTGTTCATGCTGCCTGCGCTGTACTTCCTCGTGCGCAGGGTCACAAAAAGCCCCAAATGGGCCTTCTTTGCCACAGCGCTGATGGCTGTGGACTTCATGCACTTTACGCAGACGAGGATTGCCACCATCGACGTTTTCGTCACCTTCTTTATCATCCTGATGTACTACTTCATGTTCCGGTACTACGAACTGGACTGGAACGAGGTGGGGCTGAAAAAGACCCTGGTTCCCCTGGGGCTGGCGGGGGTGTGCTTCGGCCTGGGCGCAGCATCGAAGTGGACGGGGATCTATGCCGGGCTGGGCCTGGCGGTGCTGCTGTTCATCACGTTGTACCAGCGTATTCAGGACAGAAGGCTTGCCCTGAAATCCGGGGATGCCATCGACATCGCCTGCACCGACGGCACGGCGAAGAACGTCGTACTGACCCTCTTGTTCTGCGTCGGGGCATACATTGTCGTTCCGCTGGCGATTTACCTGTTGAGCTATCTGCCCTATTTCCTCTGCGCGGAAAGCCCGTACACCCTGCAGGGCGTGTGGGAGGTGCAGGAGTTCATGTTCGGCTACCACAGCAAGCTGACGGCGATGCATCCCTATTCCTCCAAATGGTTCACCTGGCCGCTGAGCATCCGGCCTATCTGGTATTATCAGGGGAAATATCTGGCAGAGAGCATGATCGAAAGCATCGTCTCCTTCGGCAACCCCGGGGTGTGGTGGACCGGGGCCTTTGGCATGATCGCCCTGATCGTCCAGCGAATCCGCCGCAGCGCCTGGAGCAATGCGGCCGCGACCTTTGCCCTCATAGGATTTGCAGCCCAGTTCTTGCCCTGGGTCTTCATCTCAAGGGCCACCTTTATCTACCACTATTTTCCCTCGGTGCCCTTTGTGATCCTCGCGTTAACCTTTGCGCTGATGGCCTGGGAGCAGCGGTCAGAACTGGGGGCGGATGTGACACGGCTTCTTCGGGTCGCGTTGCCCATCGCCGCGCTGTTGCTGTTTGCCGCGTTTTATCCCATTTTGTCCGGCGCGGAGGTGGCAAGGTGGTACGCTTCCAACCTGCGCTGGTTCCCTTCCTGGACATTTTTCATCTGAATAGGAGCGCGCTGTGAAGGACGAACTGATCAGATTCATCAAATTCAACGCCGTGGGGCTGATCAACACGGCGGTGGACTTCCTCGTGTTTACGCTGCTGGTGGCCCTAAGGATGCACTACATCCCCGCCCAGATCATCTCTTACGCCTGCGGGACGCTGAACAGCTACATCTTCAATTCCCGCTGGACGTTTCAGGACAAGCGGGATTCCGCGGCGCGCGTCTTCGCCTTTGTCGCTGTGAACCTTGTGGCTTTGGGGGTTTCCATCGGCATTCAGGCGGTTTTGAACAATTATTTCGGATTGCAGGAGATTCTTTCGAAGCTGATCGCGCTGCCCTTTTCCATTGCGGTCAATTTTGTCGGGAACAGGTTATTTGTGTTTAAGAAGGAAAGATGACATGAATGCAAAGGTGCTCAGCTGTGGCCTTGCGGGGATTTCCGGAAGGCTGATTGCGGTGGAAGTGGATCTCGCCGGCGGCATTCCCTCCCACGAAACGGTGGGGCTGCCGGGCAAGGCGGTTTCCGAATCCCGGGAACGGGTGTGCGCAGCCATCAAAAACAGCGGGTTTTCCTTTCTGCCTTCTAAGGTGGTGGTGAACCTCGCCCCTGCGGACCTGAAAAAGGAAGGAACGGTATATGACCTGCCCGTGGCGCTGGGTATGCTTTGCGCTGCGGGTTTTTTGAAAAGCGATGCCCTGTCGGGCAGGATGTTTGTGGGCGAGCTATCCCTTTCCGGCGAGATCCGGCCGGTGCGGGGGGCGCTGGCCATGGCCCTTTGCGCCAAAGAGGAAGGGATCAGAGAAATCGTCCTCCCGCGCTCAAACGCCGCGGAGGCGGCCTGCGTGTCGGGGGTGCGCGTGATTCCTGCGAACAGCTTGGCGGAGCTTTGCGAATGCCTGCGGGGCGAAAGGGAGTTTGAGCCCTATACGGCTGGGGAATGGCGCCCCCTTTTTGACGCAACTGATGCGAACATGGCGCTGATCCGGGGCCAGTATACCGCCAAGCGCGCGGCGGAGGTGGCGGCGGCAGGCGGACACAACATGTTGCTCGCCGGTCCTCCCGGGGGCGGAAAGACCATGCTCGCCCGGGCGCTACCCACGATTTTGCCGGATTTGACCTTCGAGGAAGCGCTGGAGATCACCCGCATCCATTCCGCGGCAGGGAAGCTGCAGGAAGGCGTGGTGAAAAGGCGGCCTTTTGTGGCACCCCACCATTCCGCATCCGCGGTTTCGGTGGTGGGCGGCGGGGCGGGGGCGCTGCCCGGGGAGATCAGCATGGCCCACCTCGGGGTGTTGTTTTTGGACGAGTTGCCCGAGTTCCCCAGGACCGTTCTGGAGTCCCTACGCCAGCCCATGGAGGACGGGGTGATCACCGTTTCCAGGGCGAACGCCAATGCGACGTACCCGGCGCGGTTCATGCTGGTGGGGGCGATGAACCTCTGCCCCTGCGGAAATAGCGGCGCGAAGGGCCGGGAATGCACCTGCACCCCGGCGGCCATCGCACGTTACCGCCGCAGGCTGAGCGGGCCGCTGCTGGACAGGATGGACATTTTCGTCCGCATGGCGGAGGTCAGCTACGACGATCTGTTTGACGCTTCCGCCGCAGCGGAAAGCTCTGCAGCCATCCGAAAAAGGGTGAATGAATGCAGAAAACTCCAGATGGAGCGGTTCAAGGACACCGGCCGTTACGCCAACGCCCACATGACGCAAAAGGAGATCGTGCGCTACTGCAGGCTGGACAGGGAAGCGGACAAACTTTACCGTTCAGAGTTTGTCCGCCGCGGCATGAGCGGCAGGGGAAACGCGAGAACGCTGCGGCTGGCAAGGACGATTGCCGACCTCGATCAATCCCGCCTCATCCGGGCGGAACATCTGGCGGAAGCGCTTCAATACCTTGCCGCGGACGGATTCGTGAGGGAATGGACATGAGAGGAAGGGAAGCCCTTTACAGGGCCTGGCTAAAAAGCGTGCGCGGAATGACCAACACCAGGATGGATATCCTGATGGATAAGAACGGTTCCGCGCAAGAGGTTTACGAGCGGGCAAAAACCGGCGACATCCTCCGCTCCAAAGCCCTGCCGGAAGGGCTGTATCCGGAACTTGTGCGTTGTGCGGCGTCCGGCGGGCTTGAGCTTCTTCAGGAAAAGCTGGACAAACTAAGAATACGCGTCTACTGCCCCGAAGATGACGCATATCCCCCGCTTTTGAAGGAGATTTACGACCCGCCCAGGGTGTTGTTCGTGCGGGGGAACGGGGACCTTGCCGAACTGACCCGGGCGATCGCCGTCGTGGGCAGCAGGAACTGTTCGGATTACGCAAGGCGCATGAGCAGAAGGATCGCGAAAGGCCTGGCGGAGGCAGGGGTCACCGTGGTTTCGGGCATGGCTTTCGGCGTAGACGCCGCTGCCCACGAAGGGGCGATCTCCTCCAACGGGCGGATGGCGACCATCGCCGTTTTGGCCAGTGGGGTGGACAGGCCCTCTCCGGCAGAGCATGCGGGCCTTTATGCGCGTATTATGGAATG
>JBMNTV010000015.1:0-32121 GCA_050945915.1 Christensenellales bacterium | reverse complement strand
CATGGTCGAACCAACGTGTGTGGATCAGTTTCCTTAATTGAGTATATGTATGGAAAACTCCGCCAACACCGCCCCGGCGCAAAATAGCAGATTTGCCAAAGGCGGCCTCGCCCTGCACAATCGCCTTCTTGGGAAGCAAAAAAACCGGTCACCCTTGACCATTCCTGTGAAAAAAGGGAGACCGGTTTTTTAATGGGTCAGACGGCGAACTGGCTATTATACAGCTTTGCGTAAAACCCGTTCTTTTTCAGCAGTTCCTCGTGCCTGCCCTGCTCGACGATGCTTCCTTCCCGCATGACGAGGATCACGTCCGCCTCGCGGACGGTGGACAGCCTGTGGGCGACGATGAAACTCGTCCTGCCTTGCATCATGCGGGCAAAGGCATTCTGAATTCTCATTTCCGTCCGGGTGTCGATGGAGGAGGTCGCCTCGTCCAGAATCAGCATGGGCGGCAGGCAGAGCATCACCCGGGCGATGCACAAAAGCTGCTTCTGACCCGCGGAAAGGCTGCCGCCGTCTTCGGAGATCATCGTGTCGTAGCCATTGGGCAGGCGCCGAATGAAGCCGTGGGCGTGGGAGGCCTTCGCCGCGGCGATGATCTCCTCCTCCGTCGCGTCCGGCTTGCCCATGGCGATGTTTTCCCGTATCGTTCCGGTTTTTAGCCAGGTGTCCTGCAGCACCATGCCGTAGCCGCCCCGAAGGCTCTTTCGGGTGACGTCGCGGATGTCCTCCCCTTCCACCCGGATGCTCCCGCCGTCCACGTCATAAAACCGCATCAGCAGATTGATGATGGTGGTTTTTCCGCAACCCGTAGGGCCGACGAGGGCCACCCTTTGGCCGGGCTGCACCGAAAGGTTGAAGTTTTTGATCAGCTCCCTATCCGGCACATAGGAGAAATCGACTTCTTCAAGCACCACGTTGCCGTCGATCTTTTCTAACACTGCGGCGTTTTCCGCTTCGGGGGGCTGGGGCTGCTCCTCGATCAGTTCAAAGATCCGCGCCGCGCAAGCCAGGGCGTTTTGCAGCTCGGCGATGACGCCGGAGATCTCGTTAAAGGGCTTGGCATACTGATTGGCGTAGCTCAAAAAGACGGCAAGCTGGCCGACGGAAAACGCACCGCCGGTGGAAATGCAGGTGAGCGACCCGAAAAGCCCCACACTGGCGAAGACCAGGTTGTTGATAAACCTTGTGGAGGGATTGGTGAGGGAGGAGAAGAACGTCGCCCTGCGGGAACAGGTTTCCATGCGCTCGTTGATCTCCTCAAACTGCCGGATGGCCTCTTTTTCGTGGGAAAAGGCCTGGACGACCTTCTGGTTGCCGATCATCTCTTCGATGAAGGCGGTCTGCTCCCCCCTGGTTTCCGACTGCAATTTGAACATGCTGTACGTCTTCTTCGAAATAAACCGGGCGACAAACAGGGATAGCGGCGTCAGCACCACCACCACCAGCGAAATCTGCCAGTGGATGGACAGCATGAACACCAACGTGCCCAAAATGGTCACCACCCCGGTAAAGAGATTGGAAAAGCCCAGCAGCAACCCTTCCGCAAACTGGTCCACATCCGCGATCACGCGGCTGACGATCTCTCCATGGGCGTGGGCATCGATGTATTTCAGCGGAAGGATGGCGATCTTTTGAAAGGCCTGGTTCCGCATGTCCCGGATCACCCGGTAGGTGATTTTGTTGTTGATGAGGCTCATCATCCACTGAAGGACCGCGTTGATGAGGACGATGCTCGCAATGCGCACGAGAATCTGAAGTACGCCGGAAAAATCCACATTTCCCCTGCTGACGATCAGGTCGATGGCTTCCCCGATCAGGATGGGGATGTAGAGCGAAAAAAGCACCGTCACAACGGCAAAAAGGATGGAAACCGCGATCAGGAACCGGTGTCGGCCGATGCAGGCAAGCACTTTTTTGAACGTGCCCTTTTCGAATTTCTGCTTTTTTTGCTTATCCGACATCCGCCTTCCCCTCCTTCTTGAACTGGGATTCGTAAATCTCCCGGTATACTTCGCAAGTCTCCAAAAGCGCGTCGCTCGTACCGATGCCCGCCACACAGCCGTCCTCCAGCACGATGATCTGGTCCGCATGCTGGATGGAGGACGCCCTCTGGGAAACGATGAACACCGTGGGCGCGCCCTCCATTTCGCGCAGGGCCTTTCGCAAGGCCGCGTCCGTCACAAAGTCCAGGGCGGAGGCGCTGTCGTCCAGGATGAGGATGTCCGGCTTTCTGATCAGCGCCCGGGCGATGGTCAGCCTTTGGCGCTGCCCGCCGGAAAGGTTCTTCCCCCCCTGTTCGATGCGATAATCCAAGCCCCCCTTGCTGTTCACAACGTCCGTCGCCTGGGCGGTGATGACGGCGTCCATGATTTCCTCGTCCGTGGCGTCTTCCTTGCCCCAGCGCAGATTGTCCCGGATGCTGCCGGAAAACAGCACCGCCTTTTGCGGAACGATGCCGATTTTCCTTCGCAGCGCTTCCAGGGGATAATCCTTCACGTTCACGCCGTCGACCAGCACTTCGCCCTCCGTCGCGTCATAAAAGCGGGGGACCAGGTTCACCAGGGAGGACTTGCCCGCCCCCGTTCCGCCGATGATGCCGATGGTTTCTCCCCGCCTTGCGGTGAAATCGATTCCTTCGAGGGCGTTTCCCCCCGCGCCTTGATACCGAAGGCTCACGTTCCTGAATTCGACAGCCGCTTCGCCCCTTTTTTCCGGCAGTTCGCGGCCCTGGGAGGTCATCGTTGGCCGGATCTGGAGCACTTCCTGAATCCGGTTGCCGCTGGCGATGGATCTGGTGATGGTGATGATGAGATTCGCGAGCTTGATCAGCTCGATCAGGATCTGGGACATATAGTTGTACAATGCCACGACGGCGCCTTGGGTAATCAGCCCCGCCTCCACCCGGATCGCGCCGATCCAGATCAGCCCGGCGATGCCGATGTTGATGATCGCATAGGTCGCCGGGTTCATCAGGGCGGAAATCCTGCCCACAAGGTTCTGGGCCTTCTCCAGCGCCGCGTTTCTGGCGCTGAAATCCCGGATTTCGTCCTCTTCCTTGCAAAAGGCGCGGATCACCCGCACGCCGGCCAGGTTTTCCCGGGTGATGCCCAGCACCCGGTCCAGCTTGGCCTGCACTTTTTTATAAAGCGGGATACACCAGAGCATGATGCCGAAAACCACCGCCATCAGCACCGGAATGACCCCCGCAAAGACCAGCGCCGCCCGGGAATCGACGGTAAACGCCATGATCATGGCGCCAAAAACGATAAAGGGCGAGCGCAAAAGCAGCCTCAATGTCAAATTGACCCCGATCTGCACCTGGTCCGCGTCGCTGGTGATCCTGGTGATCATCGTTGAGGTGCCGAGGCTGTCCAACTCGGTGTACGAGAAGGTCTGGATATGCGTAAACAGCGCATGCTTGAGCTTTTTTGCAAAACCCGCGGCGGCTTTTGCCGCGTAATACTGGGAGATGATCGTGCTGGTCAGGCCGACAGCCCCCAGCATAGCGATCAATAAGCACATCTTGAGGACATATCCCCCGTCCCCTCTTGCGATGCCGATGTCAATAATCGACGCCATAACCAGCGGTATCAGCAGCTCGAAGACCGCCTCCAGCATCTTGAAAATCGGGCCGAGTATGCACTCTTTTCGATATTCCTTCAGGTAAATCAGCAGTTTTTTCAATTCCTGTCTCCATTGCGGTTGATCTTGCACAGGGTTTATTATACCATGTCCTAAATATGAGTTTGCTATATTTTTCGGCTTAGTTATATCGATTTCGTATGACATGTATTCGCATGGTGTATGGAGGCAGTATGGACCTGAAGCAGTTGCAGTATTTTGTCACTATTGTCGAGGAGGGCACGATCAGCGCCGCAGCAAAAAAGCTCTTTATGTCCCAGCCGCCCCTGAGCACCCAGATGCAGCTTCTGGAAAATGAGCTGGGCTGCGTGCTTTTTTTGCGCGGCCAGCGGAGAATCCGGCTGACGGAAGCCGGCAAGCAGTTTTATTCCAAAGCAAAGGCGATTTTGGAACTCAGCAGAGTCACCAAGGAGGAAATGCAGCATTTTGCGGATGCAAAGGCGGGGACCATCCGCGTGGGCATTATTTCCTCTGTGGTTTCCCCCATGGCCACCGGGTGGATCGCGGATTATGCCAGGCTCTATCCAAAGGTTCGCTTTTCGGTTTACGAGGCGAACACCTATGAACTGATCGAGAAGCTCCGGGCCGACATTTTGCATCTTGCCATCGTGCGAACGCCCTATTCCTCCGAAGGGATCACGGCAATCCCCCTGGAATCCGAATCCCTGGTGGCAATCGCAAAAGAGTCCTTTCGGGACTATCTTTTGCACAGATTTGGCAAAGACCCCGGCTAACCGCAACCCGTCAAACAGCAAAGCCCTGTGCAGCGCGTATACGTTCACAGAGCTTTCATGCAAACACCCGCTCTGGCAGCAAAAAGGGCGGTCTTTCCGATATGGCAAACAAGTTGCGGGATTCGACCTTGCTCAAATTGCTGTCCATCGGAGCGGGTTATGCATAGTATTAAGTATGGAGGGTGAAAACCATTTCGAGGTGAAAAAGATGTCCAATAAATTTGATATAGAATCCGCGAAGGAATCAAAATTGCCGCTGCGGTTCATCGAAAACCGCAACCGGGAGGATGGGCAGGCCCTTTTTACCGCCTGCTGCAACGGAAAAAAACTTCTGTTTGAAAAAGACAGGATCGCCATTTTCAAAAGAGGCGCCCAGCAAAGCGAATCCGAAAGGGCTGCCTGCCCTCGCGTAGCGCTGCGCTTCGTCGGCGCCAGGGAAAACGCGCCCGCCGGATTTTTGCTCAATGACGTCCAGCTTCCCCGGCAAAACGGCGAAAGCAATCAAGATTGTTGCGAAACTGTTCCCGCTTACGGGATGCTCAAGTATTCCGACGTTTGGGACGGGGTTGACCTTGAGCTTTCCGCCTGCGACTTCGGCCTGAAAATGAACTGGGTCCTGAAAACGCCCGACGTCGTCCACCGCATCCGGCTATGCTGGGAGGGGGCAACCGCCCTGGAAATCGACCAGGACGGCTCCCTTCTGATCCATCACGCCCAAGGCACCCTCAGGGATGCCGCGCCGGAGGCCTGGCAGGTCCTGCATGCCGAGTTGGTCCCCATCGGCTGCTCGTATAAGCTGGCGGGCGGCACGGAGTTTTTGTTTGAACTTTCCTGCGACTGCGACAAGAACTCCCCCATCGTGATCGACCCGCTGCTCCATTAATGGACGGAGGCAAACCGGGCACATGTAATGAAACCACCGGCAAAACCGGTGGTTTCTTCGTTTTTTCTCCGTTATCGCGTTTTTCTGGACAGCCTGTAAACCGACAGCCCCGAAAACACCACCGCGGTCAAAAGGATAATCGCCAGGCTGACAAGGGGGGTTGCTTCCGTTTCCCCGAACTTAAAGACGACACCCATGGTTTCCTTGAAGGCCTGGACCGCTTCCGCAGGAGCGGAGGCAAAGGTGATCGAAAGGGGGTCCGCCATGATGACTTGCTTAAAAAGCGTTGCCGAATGGGAGACCGGGAACAGCTTGATCACCCATTGCACCGCGTCGGGAAGCTGTCCAATGGGAACATAGATCCCCGTCAAAAAGCCGATCAGGGTGCCAATGACCGTGCTGGCCGTGGCGAAGGCATTGGTGTTTTTGAAGAAGGATACCACGAAAAACACCATGCTCGTGTTCATGAAGGTTGAAAGGAGGATCAGCCCCACCACCTTGAGCAATGTGGGAAAATCCAAAAGGGCGCCGCCGTTTGCGACAATGTAAATCTCCGCCAGAACGAGGGTGACCAGGCACATGATGACGCCGATCAGGTATGCGCTGAGGATGTATCCCCCCGCGATGCTACGCCGCGTCAGTGGAGAAGCCGTGATGTCCTTGTTGATCTTCTTGGCCTTATCCTCCACCATGGTGCCAAAAGCGCCCATGGTTGTGGTGACCGAAGTCACGGCCACGATGCCGGACATAATCCAGCTGTCCACCAGGTACCGGGTCCCTTCCATGCCCTTGAAGCTGTTTACCCAAACATCTCCCAAAAACAGGGCATACAGCGCGATGATGATAAAAACAGCCAACAGCGAAAAGAACACGGATGTTTTATCCTTAAAAAAGAGCAGCAGATTCCTCTTCGTAAAACCGATCATTCCCGAATCTCCTTCCCCGTGATGGCGATAAAGGCATCGTCCATCGTGCCGGTCGTCACCTCAAAGCCGGAAATATAGTCCTTCACCTGCTGGATCAACGGCAATGCCGCCATGGTGGAGGGAATGGAAACGACCGCCTTGTTCGCCTCCGTCGAAAAATTCAGATTCTGCTCGCTGAGCATGGAGCACACCTTTTCCAGATCGGTGCAGGTGAGGGAGAGCTTATCCGACGTATACCGCTCTTTAAGCTCGGAGGGGGTGCCTTTGGCCACGATCTTTCCGTCGTCAATCACGATGACGAAATCAGCGCCCGCCGCTTCTTCCATGTAATGCGTCGTAAGGAAGATCGTCATTCCCTCTTCCCTTTGCAGCGCTTGTATGGTTTCCCAGACGCTCTGTCTCGTCTGGGGATCCAGCCCGGTGGTGGGTTCGTCCAAAAACAGGATTTTGGGTTTGTTGATCAGCGCCCGGGCGATGTCGCACCTTCTCCTTTGACCGCCGGACAGTTTGCCATAGGGCCACCGCAAGATATCGTCGATGCCCATGGTCTTTGCCACTTCATCGATCTTATCTTCCAGCGCACGGCCCTTCAAGCCGTAAAAGCCGCCGCGTATTCTCAGATTCTCCCGCACGGTGAGCAGATCGTCCAGCAGTCCGTCCTGGAACACCACGCCGATGACAGAACGGATGGCGTTGTCGTTTTCGCCCAGGACGTTTCCGTCCACCACCGCCTGTCCGCTGTCCGGCTGCAAAAACGTGCAGATGATGTCGATAGTTGTGGATTTCCCCGCGCCGTTGGGACCTAAAAAAGCAAAGATCTTTCCGCTCTCAACATAAAAATCCAGCCCCTTCACCGCATGAACATTTCCGTAGGATTTATGCAGATTCGAAACCTCGATGATATTGCTCAAGTAGCATCCCTCCTCTTTGCGCCTTTGGCACTTTGTTTATTGTATCGCAGCCCGGAAATTTCCACAACAAATTATATGCCTTTTTATATACTTTTTTTGGAGCATTTTCCCATCGCCCGGGTGCTGGATTTGGTTTGAAAAGGAAGGATTCCCCCACGGTTGGGTTCGCACCCTTTGCCGCCCTTTGGGGAAACTAATTTTACAGGAGGCGACCCGAATGGAAATGCACTTCGATGCCGTTTACTATGAGCCGGCTTCCCTGGAATATGAACTGGGGCGGATGCTGCGCAAGAAATTCGCAGACCTGCCCTGGATCGAAATAGAAAGCCACAACCACATCCCCGAACTTGCCGCAGCAGAGAACCGCGAGTTTGCCAGGCTAAAAAACCACTTAATCATTGGGATTCGAAAAACACATCGGTATGTGCCGAATCACAAGGTTTCCGACTGGCTGGTGCCGTATACCTCCTCGGGCTGCCGGGCGATGTGCCTGTACTGCTACTTGGTATGCAACTATAACAAATGTTCCTATCTGCGCCTGTTTGTCAACCGCGAGCAAATGCTGGACAAGCTCCTCAAAAAAGCCGCCCAGGCCCCCGTTCCCCAAACCTTCGAAATTGGCAGCAACAGCGATCTTCCTCTGGAAAACGCCATCACCGGCAATCTGGTCTATACGATCCAGCGCTTTTCCAAAGAAGGCCGCGGGCATCTGACCTTCCCGACGAAATTTGATCTGGTGCGCCCGTTGCTGGCACTGGACCACCAGGGCAAGACCATCTTTCGCATGAGCGTCAACCCGCAGGAGATCATCCGTCGCATCGAGCTGGGAACCTCGCCGCTTTCCGCCCGCATCCGCGCCCTGAACGACATGGCAAAGGCGGGCTATCCGGTGGGAATGCTGCTAGCGCCCATCATTTTGGTTCCGGATTGGAAGCGGCTTTATGGCGAACTGATGGAACGGCTGCGCGACGAATTGAGCCCAAAGGTCAAGCATAAGGGCTTCATCGAGATCATACTGATGACTTACAGCTTCGTGCACAACGCCATCAACACCGAGGCGTTTCCCCATTCCGAAAACCTGTTGAACCGGGAAATCATGACCGGCCGCGGCCGGGGAAAATACTGTTATCGCAGCGACGTGCGGGCAGAAGCGGAATCCTTCTTGCGGGAGAAGCTGGCCAAGACGCTGCCGGATATGCCGATTCTGTATATTTCATAAAGGTGTTTTGCAGCCAAAAAACCATGCCGCTTTCGTCAGCGCGTGGATGGCGGGGCAAACACGGGTGAACGGCGCAAAGAATCCCGACACAACGCCGCCGCAAACAGGCTCAATCATGGCAGGATCTTGCGCGATGCAGGCTCAATAAAAAAATCGCTTCCGCAGAATGGCCATCACCGATCCAACAGAAACGATTGTGGTGCGCGCGGCGGGATTTGAACCCGCAAGGGTTTCCCCGACGGATTTTAAGTCCGTTGTGTATGCCGTTCCACCACACGCGCGCGGCAAGTATAAGTATGCCATAATGAAGGTTATTTTACAAGCGGAAACCGGCCCAAAAACCGGCCATCCAGGGCATTGGCAAAGGGGAATTTTCCACCGCTTCGGACGTTTTTGGCCGATTCTGGCAACCCCTCCCCCTGCGCTCCTTCGTTGATTGCCGCAACAGGGCGATTCTTCCCGTTGCGGCGTTTTCCTTGTCGCAAGTCCCGCCTGTATCACTCCGCGCTGCCATAAATCAGCGGCGGAAGCTCCTTTGGCGCTTCTTGCCCTATCTCGATCGCCTCTCGGAGCAGCTGGATGGCGGAATTTGCCCTGGCTTCGTCGTTGGCATAGACCGTCGCGATGCTATCGCCCGTTTCCACGCGATCCCCCAGGCGAACATGGACGACAATGCCCACCGCGGGGTCGATGGCGTCCGTCTTTTTGTTCCGCCCCGCGCCAAGAAGCAATGACGCCTCGCCGATGGACAGGGTGTCCATCGCTAAGACGTATCCCACTTCTTCCGCCTTCAGGGGAATTGCATGCCTTGCAGTCAGCAGATCGTCCGGCGCGTCACAGCAGCGCCCGTCCCCGCCCAGGGCAACGAGCAGTTGCCGGAGTTTTTCCAGTCCCGCGCCGCTGTACTTCGCTTGGAGCAATTTCTCCCGCGCTTCTGGCGCGCTCTTTGCGGCGCCGCCCAGGAGAAGCATCCTTTCCCCCAGGGCCAGAGCCACCTTCATCAGATTGTCGTCCTCTGGAATCTCGCCTTTCAGGGCGAGGATCGCCTCCCTCAGCTCCAGGGCGTTGCCCACAGCGCGGCCAAGGGGCTGGCTCATGTCCGTAATCAGCGCCACGGTGCGCCGACCCACGGAATCGCCGATTTCCACCATCACCTTAGCCAAGGCCATCGCATCCTTAGGGTCCTTCATAAAAGCGCCGGAGCCGGTCTTGACGTCCAGCACGATGGCGTCGCTGCCGGCGGCGAGCTTTTTGCTCATGATGCTGGAGGCGATGAGGGGAATGCTGTCCACAGTTCCGGTAACGTCCCGAAGGGCATAGAGGATCTTGTCCGCGGGAACCAGATTTTCGGATTGCCCGATGACCGCGATCCCGGTTCTGTTAACCGTTTGGATGAAGGTCTCGGTGTCCATATCCACCCGAACGCCGGCGACGGATTCCAGCTTGTCCAGCGTTCCGCCGGTGTGCCCCAGCCCGCGGCCGCTCATCTTGGCGACGGGCACGCCGCAGGCGGCCACCAACGGCGCAAGGATCAGCGTCGTCGTATCCCCCACGCCGCCGGTGGAGTGCTTGTCCACCTTGATCCCCGGGATTTGCGAAAGGTCCACCACGTCCCCCGAATGCTCCATGGCCGTGGTGAGGTTCGCGATTTCCGCCCGGCTCATCCCCTGAAAGCAGATCGCCATGAGCAAGGCGGAAAGCTGATAATCCGGGATTTCCCCGGTTACGCAGCCGGAAACGACAAAGCGGATCTCCTCCGCCGTCAGCTCGTGGCCATATCGTTTTTTTAATATGATGTCGACTGCGCGCATATTGTTTCCTCCTTCCGCCTGCCGGGCTGTTTTGCCCTTTTTGCCCGGCCGGTGGAACCGCAATGATCGAGTGCAAGAACTTGATTTGCTTATTATACCACCAGAAGGTTAAAAAACCAATGTTCCGCACCTTCGCAACCCCTAATAACTTTGACATTTGCCCTCTTTTGAGTATTATAATAGTAAACCCGATTGCATGAGTAGATTATGAGGACATTAAATTGAAGCTTCATCCCAAAGTTGCGGATTTGCTGGGCGATGTAACCCGCTTGCGCCGCGACCTGCACCAAATACCCGAGCTTGGCTACCATGAGCGCAAAACCCAAGCATATATCCTGAAAAAACTCACGGCGCTTTCGCCTGATCGTCTGGAAACCATCGCGGATACCGGCGTTAAAGCCGTGTTTCAAGCCTCCGGCAAACCGAAAACCACCACAGCCTTCCGGGCGGATATCGACGCTCTTGCCATCCATGAGCATACCGGCGTTTCCTTTGCATCCTGCCACGAAGGCTTTATGCATGCCTGTGGCCACGACGGCCACGCTGCGGCCCTTTTGGCCTTTGCAAAACTCGTGGCAGATCACCGCCACCGGCTCGCCCACAACGTCGTCCTGTTGTTCCAGCCCGCGGAAGAGCACATCGGCGGCGCCGCCCGCATGGTCAAAGAAGGCGCGCTGGACAATCCGAAGGTGGACCGGATTTTCGGCATGCACATCTGGCCGGATGTGCCTTCGGGCATGATCGGCCTGCGCGAAGGGCCGATGATGGCCCAAACCTGCGAGTTCGACATCATCGTTCACGGCAAAAGCGCCCACGGCGCCTCCCCTCACAAGGGGGTGGACGCCATCGTCGCCTCGGCGGAGATTATTTCCGCCCTGCAGACCATCGTCACCCGCTCCGTCGGCCCCCAGGAAAAGGCGCTTTTGACCATCGGCAAAATCGAAGGCGGCCAGGCGAGGAACATCATTGCCGACCGGGTTGTGATGAACGGCACGGTGCGCACCTTTAAGGATTCCGTCCATGAGCATATCAAAAGCCGAATCAAGAGCATCCTCAAAGGGATGGAACAGGTGAGCGAGGTGTACTGCGAGTTCACCGAAGTGATGCATTACCCCGTGCTCAACAATCCCCGCCCCCTGGTGGACCTGCTGCTCTCCCTTGCGGAGGGGGACGGCATCATGGTCATGGACGAGATCATGGCCGCCGAGGATTTCTCCTTTTATCAGCACTATGTTCCGGGGCTGTTCTTCCTGCTGGGCGTGGGCGGCGAAACTTTCCGCGAACCGCTGCACAGCCCCCGCTTCAACTTCGACGAGGCGGACCTTCTGGGCGGGATCGAAGTCTACCGCCGGATCATCGAACTGGAGTAGAGGATGTACCAGCGATTTTCCGGGATTTATGACCTGTTCATGGCGGACGTGGACTACGCCGGCTGGGCAGAAAAACTTCTTTCCATTTTTGAAAAGAATGGCCTGAAGAGCCCCATGAAAATACTGGACGCGGCCTGCGGCACCGGGAACATCACCATTCCTTTGGCAAAGGCGGGTCACGCCGTCATTGGCATCGACCTCTCCGAAAGCATGCTAAACATCGCCGCAAAAAAAGCCCGATTGGCCGGACTTCGCATCCCCTTTGTGCGCCAGTCCATGACGGCGCTTTCCGTCCACAAGAAGCAGGATGTTGTCAACGCCTCCTGCGACGGAGTAAACTATCTCACGAGCATTGCGGACGTCTGCTCCTTTTTCAGAAGCGCTTTCGACGTCCTTCGGCCCGGCGGGCTGCTCTGTTTTGACGTAAGCTCCCGCTATAAGCTGGAGAACATATTATGGGGCAATACCTTTGGCGAAACGTCCGAGCGGGCGGCCTACCTTTGGAAGAACGCCTATGACCCTTCCTCCCACCTGCTGGAAATGGAGCTGACCTGTTTTTTGAGCGCAGACGGGCAAAGCTACGAGCGCTTTTTTGAACGGCATCTTCAGCGGGCGCATTCTGCGGAGGAGCTTTTGTCCCTGATGGCGGACTGCGGTTTCGTGGATGCCGCCGTCGTGGACTTTGATACCGGGAAAGCGCCAGAACAGACTGCCGAACGATTGCTTTTTACCGGAAGAAAACCAGTGGGGAACCAACATGGATAAACTGATCAAAGGCCTGATGGCCGATTCAGCAATGAATTTTTATGCGATAAATGCCCCCGCCCTTGTGGAACAGGCAAGATTGACGCACAACACCTCCCCCGTCTGCACCGCCGCCCTGGGCAGGGCGCTGATGGGCGCTTCCATCATGGGCGCGATGCTCAAAGTCCCCCAGGCCGAAGTCAGCCTGATCTTTAAAGGCGGCGGCCCGGCGGGCAATATCGTCTGCGTGGGCAGGCAGGACGCCTCCGTCAAAGGGTTGATCGGCAACCCTGCGGTGGACCTTCCCCCAGCAGAAGACGGCAAGCTGGCCGTCGGCGAAGCCGTAGGAAAAGACGGCACGTTAACCGTCATCACCGACCTGCGCCTTAAGGAGGCGTACACCGGCCAGAGCGCCCTCATTTCCGGCGAAATCGCCGAGGACATCGCCGCCTATTTCGCCAACAGCCAGCAGCAGCCCACCGCCGTGTTCCTAGGGGTTCACATGAACAGCGAAGGGATCACCGCCGCCTGCGGCCTGCTGGTCCAGGCGATGCCCGGATGCCCGGAGGACGTGCTGGAAAAGGTGGAAAAGCGCATGTACGCAGCCCAGGAAATGCCCGCGCTAATCTCCGAAGCGGGGATGAGCCTGGAGCAGATCATCGACTGGCTGTTTTCTGACCTTTCGCCGAACATTCTGGAAACGGTGGAGCCCCGCCTTCTTTGCGACTGCAACAGGGATCGGCTGGAGCGGGCGCTTTTGGGGCTTGGGGAGGAGGAGCTGTTGAAGATGGCCAGCGAGCAAAAAGGCGCATCTTTGATATGCCATTTCTGCAATGCGGAATATAATTTTACTAAAGAGGAGTTGACGGCTATCGCCGCCGTAGCCAATGCCGCCCAAGCCGAACGAAAGGACGCGCATGATTAGATCTGGTAACGTGGTGCCCTTTGCCCAGGATGCCGACTTCTTCCTCCGGCGCGGGGATGCACGTATGGAGGCCGGCGTTCCGGCAGATGCCCTTGCATTTTATAGAAAAGCCATAGAACTATCCCCCACAGAGCCTTCCGCCCACCTCCGCTTGGGGTTTGCCTATGCGGACGCCGGCAGCGAAAAACTGGCCATCGCGCAGCTCTGCGAAGCCATGTGGCGGGGCTCTTTTGACGACCCGAACCTGTTTTTTCGCCTTGCGCTCTTGTATATGGACTGCCACGAGTACGACGCGGCCATCATCTGCTTCCGCGAAATGACCCGGATCGCCGAAAAACTCGGGGACGACTGCCCGGAAATCGGCCCGGTGTTCAGCGAAGCATTGGCCCGCCATCTTTCGGAGGAAGAATCCCTCAAAAGCACCCTTTCCGAGGATGCCAGAAAGAAGATCGCGGAGCAGTCCCTCAAAGCCATGGAGGAGCTGGAACAGGGCAATCTCAAAAAAGCCATCGCCCTTTTTGAACGGGCCTGGGCGCTGGCTCCGGATTCCATCGAGCAGGCGAGCAACCTCGCCATGGCCTGCTATTGCGACAAGCAGTATGCCCGGGCGCTCACCGTGTGCAACAGCGCGTTGCTGCGCGACCGGGACCACTACATGATCCGGTGCATCCTGGCGCTGATCTATTATTCCACGGGGGACGAGGCGTCGCTGAACCGGGAAGTGGACTTTTTGAGCAGTGTCTCCGGCTCGGACCGGTTCGAGCGCATCAAACTCGGCAGCACTCTGTTTGAGGTCAACCGCCCGGAAAGCGCCCTGAAGCACTTTATGGCGATACTGGAAAACGCCCCCTGTAACACCGAGGTGCTGCACATGGCGGCGGTCTGCCATTATAACCTCGGCAACATCGACGAGGCTAAAAACCTATGGGAACGCGCCCATGATCTTGATCCCGGGGACCCTGTTTTTGATTATTTTCTGGAACTTTGCGACAAGCAGGCGCTGGATATTTACGAGCCCATCGTCACCTGCGCCCGGGAGCTTCCCCTCGCCGAAATGCTCCGGCTGTCCGCTGTGATCGCCGAAGCGCAGGGCGAACCCGAAGAACAGCGAAGCGTCCGGCCGGAGCTTGAACTCGCTATTGAATGGGCGCTTCGAAGCAACAGCTGGCACATTGCCGCCCTCAACATCCTTTTGTCCCACGATCCTGACCGGGCAGAACGGGAGCTTCGCACCCGGCTTTGCGACGCCCGCGTTTCGGCGGACCTCCAGCAGACCTATCTGGGCATGCTTTCGCTGCTCGGGGCAAATGGCCCTTTTACGGCGATGATGGACTGCGGCGTCGTCGAGGTCACGATCAATGTGTTCAACGGCCTGGACCAGCTTCACCCGAATTACAGGAAGGTTCCGGAACTTTTTGTTTCGAAGGCTTCCGAACGGGGCAGTACGGAAGAGGTGATCCACCAGGGCGTCGCCATCTGGCGCAAGTTCGTGGCAGGGGTCATCGAGGACCCGGTTTTGATTACCAACGAGCGGGTTCCCGCCTTTGCGGCGGCCCTTGAGTATGCGGCAAAGCGCTCCTTGGGCGAGCGGGTCACCCAGAGGGAGATGATCGAGGTCTATGGCGCGACGATTTCGCGCTTCCGGACCGCCAACCGCCTGATTTACGGCATCGTGTTCAGCGGAGTATGAGGAGAACGCAGCAATGATTGACATTAACGCCCTGTTTAAAGCCACAATTTTGGAGAAGCTACGCGCCGGGGAAGATCCGGCGCAAATCGAGGAAGACATGCCCGACCTCTTCCTCCAATGGCTGGACACGCCCAACGCTGCCACCGGCGGCGTTTCGCCCAACGAATACTTTTATTCCATGGACACAGCACAGCTTGCGGACGCGCTGTGCGACTATGTGTCCGCGGGCAAGAATCCGCCGGACCCCCTGTTAAACGCGTTGGAGGACGCTTCGGATTCCGAAGAACCCCTATTTGAGCTTTTGTGCGGGAAGCGCGGCAGTTTTTCGCAAATGGAGCAGTCTTTAAAGGCAAAGCGCGTCGCCGCGGAGCTTTTGAACCAGAAAGGCTCCGCCCTGCCCGTTCAAGAGTATTTGGAGATCGTCAAGAACCCGACTCAGGACGAAGGGCTGAACGAAGCTGCCGCCATGGGGCTTTCCGCCATGGGGGAAGCCGTGCAGGAACAACTCCTTGCCGCTTTAAAGGGCGCTTCGGACGAGGCGGCAGACTGCCTGTTGGACCTGCTTTCCGCGCTTCCGAAAAAGGACAAGCGGGTATTTGATTACCTGATTGGCCACTTCCGGGCCAGGGAGGAGCGCAGGGCGTTTTTTGCCGGCCTGCTCGCCCGGTACGGCGACCCCAAAGCCCTGCCCGTGCTGGAGCAGGCCCTGCCCTTTGCGGGGTATGTGGATTATTGCGCGTTGCGGGACGCCATCGAATCCCTGGGGGGCACGGTATCCGAACAACGGGATTTTTCCGGTGATCCCGATTATGAAAAGTTGAAGCAGAAAAGATGAACGATTATTTTGCCACTTGCAGATTCGGCCTGGAAGGGATTCTGGCCAACGAGCTGCGCCGCATCGGCGCAAAAGACGTATCCACCAGGGACGCGCGGGTGGATTTTTCCGGCGACTTTTCCCTCCTTTGCAGGGCGAACCTGTGTCTTCGCACGGCAGAGCGGGTTTTTATGAAGATCGGCTCCTTCAAAGCGACCTCCTTTGAGGAGCTTTTTCAGGGCGTTTTTTCCCTCCATTGGGAGGATTACATTCCAAAGAACGCCGCCTTCCCCGTCAAGGGAAAGAGTGCGCGCTCCGGGCTGCACTCGGTGCCCGACTGCCAGGCGATCACAAAAAAAGCCATCGTCGAACGGCTGAAGAAGGGCCATAACGTGCGCGTGCTTCCGGAGGACGGGCCGAAGATCATCGTTGAAGTAGGTTTGCTGGAGGACGTCGCCACCCTTGCCCTGGACGCCAGCGGCGCGGGGCTGAACCGCCGGGGCTACCGGACGATGAACGCCCAAGCGCCCATCATCGAGACCCTGGCCGCCGGGCTGGTGCTGCTTTCGGGATACCGGGGTGAAGGCCCCTTTTTGGACCCGATGTGCGGCTCGGGCACCATCGCCATCGAAGCTGCTCTCATCGCCAAGAACCGTGCGCCGGGTATTTCGCGGGAGTTCGCGGCGCAAGAGTGGCCCTTTTTACCCAAAAGCATCTGGAAGGCGGAGCGGGAACGCGCCGTCGCTTTGGAGCGCCCCGAACCGATCAGGAACCTTTGCGGAAGCGATATCGACGAATCCGTCCTCAAGCTCGCCCGGTTTCACGCAAAAAAGGCGGGGGTGGACATTCCCTTCACCCGGGCGGACGTCTCCCAGCTTTCCCGGTCGGACACCGGGGGAAGGCTGGTCTGCAACCCACCGTATGGTGAACGTCTGTCCGACCGCCGTTCCTGCGAAGCCCTTTACGCCAAGATGGGCCGCGCCTTTTCCACCCTTCGCGGCTGGCAGGCGGTGATCATCTCCTCCCACCCCGGGTTCGAGAAAAGCTTCGGCAGACGGGCGAACAAGCGGCGAAAACTCTATAACTCCGGTCTGCCCTGCCAAGCGTATATCTACAAATTCTGACGAGGAAATCTTTACAAGGAAATTCAAAATGGACGAAAAACTCAACGCCAAAGGCCAGACACTCCGCGAATTCCTTGCGGCGTACGACCCGACGCAGTTCGACCGCCCCTCCGTCACGGTGGACATGGCGGTGATCACAGATTCGGGGGAGGTTTTGCTCATTCGCCGGGGCGATCATCCAAACATCGGCCGCTGGGCGCTGCCCGGCGGGTTTTTGGACATGGGCGAGACTTTGCACCAGGCCGCCGCGCGGGAACTCCTGGAAGAAACCGGCATTGCTTCAGTCCCCCTTGTTCCCATCGGCATGTTCGGCGAGCCGACGCGGGACCCCAGAACGCGCATCCTCACCTGCGCCTTTGCCGCTCAAGTTAAGCGGTCGGAACTTTCATTTTCCGCTGGGGACGATGCCGCCGAAGCCGCCTTATTTTCCATCTCCATCACAAAAAAGGGCCGGGTGGAAATCCCCGAACCCCAGCCGCGCGGCTACGACGTCACCCTGCCCTGCACCGCCTGCGGCACACCTTACGGCAGGTTCGGCACGGAGTACGCGCTTGCCCTTTCCGGCTCCGGCAGCGCGGCTGGAATCGAGCTTTGCACCCGAATAGCGGTGGACGATGGCGGCGTTTTCGTCCTCCTCGGCGGGGTGAAAGGCAAGGAGCAGCTCGCCGGGGACCACGGTCTCGTGCTTTTCCACGCGCTGCACAGCTTCGGGATGATCGCGTAAGCGCCCCAATGGTCAACACAAGAAACGCCATAAAGGGAGTTCAACTTAGGATTTGCGAAAACAAGTCAAGTTTGACCGGCTCTCTTCAAGCGGAGACTGGAAAGAAAAGACCACACCGAAGGATAAAACCTTCGGTGTGGTCTTTTTGCGAATATTGCTCTGTCAAGAAAACCCAAGACAAAACAGCCGCATAAGGATTTTACTGCATGTAGTGCAGGATCCCCGCCTGGGCAAACAAAGATACAAAAACCACCGAGATGTCTATGATGACCCCCGCAATCATCGGCTTGATACCGACACCGGCGACTTCTTTCATGCTGGTTTTCAACCCGATGGCCGCCAATGCCATTGATAAAAAGAATTTTGACAGATGTGACGTTCCGGCGACAATATGATCTGGCACAAATCCCGTGCTTCTGATGCCGACTACAGCGAGAAACCCAAGAATAAACCAAGGGAATATTTTTCGTATGTTCACCTTTCCAGCCGTTTGCGATTCTTTTTTTGTGTATATCCATGAAAAAACAAGCACAATCGGTACGATGAACAGGGTTCTTGTCAGCTTGACGATGGTTGCAAGGGAACCTGCAGCACCGGAAAACGCATAACCCGCCGCAACAACCGAAGATGTATCGTTCACTGCAGTACCGATCCAAAGTCCGTACCCAGTATCGCTCAGACCCAATAAGCGGCCTATCCAAGGAAAGGCGATCACGGTTATAATGTCAAAAATAAAAGTAGCGGATATTGCGTAAGCGATATCCCTGTTCTTCGCCCGAATGGTGGGACCAAGGGTCGCAACAGCGGTGCCTCCGCAAATCGCAGTGCTCACTGAAAGAAGGCTGGACAGTTTCCAATTTATTTTGAAAATTTTCTTACATAGATAACCTACTCCAAAAGAGGTCGTAAGGGTGAATAGCATTAAGATCAACGCATATTTTCCCGCTTGGATCACCTGAGGAAAGCTCAGCGTTATTCCAGCGAGGATAATTCCCGCACGCAGAATATTTTTGGAAGTCCATTTGATTCCCAGGTCAAAAACCTCATAGCGGCAAACCAGCGGATTGAGCAACATTCCGATAATCAGCGCAATCAGTGTTTCTCCGAGAATACCGGCAGGGAGAATCAAACTGATCGCGTAAGCCACCGCGGCAATTCCGCCAGATAGTATGAAACCTGATAAGTGCTTTTTCGCATGACTCATTTTAGGTATTGTTCCTTTCATCGTATGGTATTGATTTTACCACACTCGCTTGATAACATAAAATTATGCTTTCTAATAAAAGCATTAGTAGAATTTATAGCAGGTGATATCATGCTTGATTTTAGACATAAGACATTTCTTACCCTATGCTCTTCCAACAGTTTCACAAAAGCGGCGGAACTTTTACACATTACGCAGCCTGCCGTATCCCAGCATATTAAGCATCTTGAGGAGTTTTATGGCTGCAAGCTCTTCAAGACAACCAACAGAAAAATAGTGCTGACGCATCAAGGGCAGCTGTTAAAAGAGTTTGCAATGACTGTTTTTTCAGACGCCAAACATTTTAAAAAGAACATCGGCTCAGTCAACACAGACACCATGCAATTTTCCTTCGGAGCGACTTTGTCCATCGGAGAATATGTTATGCCAGAGATTCTCTCCCGTTTGCTTGCAAACTATCCGGAAATGAAAATCCATATGTCGGTGGCAAACACGCATGTTCTTCTTGAACGGCTGAACAATGGCGAGCTGGACTTTATTGTTGTGGAAGGGCTGTTTGATAAATCAGAGTACGAAGCCCTGCTTTTTAGCCTTGAAAAGTTTATTCCCGTGTGCTCTCCCCAATCGGAATATTCAAAAAAGGAAGTGAGTTTTCAGGAGATAACAGGAAGCCGCCTGATTTTACGAGAACGAGGATCCGGCACACGGGAAATTTTTGAAAACATACTCCAAAAAAACAATTATTCGCTCCACGCGTTTGAAAAAATCATTGAAATAGGAAATATGGCGGCCATCAAAAAAATGGTTTCGAATGGGTTGGGCATCACATTCCTGTTCGAGGTGGCAGCCAAAAGCGAAATAGAAAATGGAAGCCTTTCGATGATGAATATTCCCGGCTTTTCCGAACAGCGTGAATTTAATTTTGTTCTATTAAAAAACAGCTTTTTTCGCGATCGATATATGCAAGTGTACGAACTATTAAAACAGACATTGAATGAGAGTCTTAAATCATAATATGCATCCCCTAAAGGCGGGTCTTTTGGTTATAACCCATTTCGTTCCGCGCGTTTTTGAATCATTTCGCCGGCGATGCTGATGGCAATCTCCGCAGGGGTTTGGGCCTTGATCGCCATTCCGATGGGCATGCACACCCGGTCGATGTCCTGTTGCGGGATCCCGTCCTCCAGCAGCAGCTTTTCCACAGCCGCCTTCTTGTGGATGCTGCCCATGACGCCGATATAATAGGCCTTTGTGCGCAGGACCTGCTTTTGCACTTCCGTGTCATAGGCGTGGCCCCGGGTCATGATGCAGACGTAGTCGTTTTCGTTGATCTGAATCGTGTCCGCAATGCAGGAAAAATCCACCAGGCCCACTTGTTCCACCGTCGGGAACAGCTCTTTGCTGGCAAACTGGGGCCGGTCATCCAATGCGACGACGCGAAATCCCAGGTGGGACAGCACCGGGGCAAGCTCCTGGGCGACGTGGCCGCAGCCGAAAATGATCGCCCTGCCGGCGGTCACGAACTGTTCCGCATAAAAACGCCTGCCTTCCATCTCGGCCTTCACCAGCGGGGCGTTCAGCATCCCGGTTAACCCGTTTGGGGGATTCTGAAGCCCAACAAGGCCCATAGAACGGGAATACACGCCCATTCCCCAGTCCGATTCGTCCGTCGTTTCGATGACCAGCCAGGCGTCTTCGTCGTTTTCGCACATTTCGCAGGCGGTTTTTACCACTTGGAAAATATCCTCCCGCTCTGTGCCGATATATTGGAAAAACACCGTCACCGCCCCGCCGCAAATCATGCCGAGGTTGGCGACATCGTCCTTCGTCAGCGTGAAGGCGTTGGTGTATGAACTTTTTTCAAAAAGTGCCTTTACCGCCATCTGGGTCGAGCGGTACTCCACGGCGCCGCCGCCAATGGTGCCAATGATCCGCCCTTCTTCCCCCACCAACATGCGTGCCCCTGTTCCCCGCGGGGTGGAACCGGAAGATGCCACAACCGTAACCAAAACCGTGGGCTGCTTGGCAACAAGGCGATCCTTCAGGGTGTTCAGCAGCGTTTTCATGCTTCTATGCTCTCCTTCATATTTAGATTGCAATCGTGGTTACTGTTCGCGGTCGTACCGGTCCTCGAACAGCCTGTGGCGGTCTCCAGCGTCTTCAAACTCCACGCGAACGCCCGCGCCCATAAAGCGCAGTACGCTGACCCCGGTGTACTGCTGGGGGTTTTCGAACATGCGGGAAGGATGCATCCCCCTCAGATAGGCGAGCATCACCCGGTTGACACCGGAATGGGCGACCACGGCGATATCTCCTTGGGTTCTGTTCAAAAGGGAGAACAACGCCCTTTTGAACCGTTCCAGTCCCGCGGCGGGGGGTTCGGAGCCCTTCGGCCAGTAAAGGTCCGGCCTTTTTTGCCTGAGGTTCCAGGTTTCGGCGTCGTTGGCCTTGACATCCTCAAACGTCCTTCCTTCCCATTCGCCGATGTCCAGTTCTTGAAGGCCATGCACCGCGGTGACCGGCCATCGCCCTTCGGAAAGCAGCAGGGCTGTTTCGATGGCGCGGCGCTGGGGGCTTGCAAAAACACCGGAAAGCGCAACCCCGTCAAACCTTCTGGCGAGCAACATCCCCTGCTGGATGCCTGCAACGGACAAGGGCGGGTCCAGTCTTCCGATGCAAAGACGCACGCCGCCGGCAAAGTGCGGCTTGGCATGTCGGACGAGATAGACCACCCGCTCGGTTTCGGTGAAATACTCCGGATTCTTTTCTTCGGCGTTGTAATACATCTTTTGAACCCTTTCAGCAAAGCGCCATCCATTTATCGTACAAAACCTTCAAAGTAAGTTTCAAACAGCTTTTGCACCGCTACCTTGGACTCTTTTTCGAATTCGATGTAACGCCCAAGCAGGTCCTCTCCCTGCCTGGTCAGCTTGGTGCCCCCGCCCTTCCTGCCGCCTTGCTGGCGCTTGACGACGGGGAACCCCAGCTCCTTTTCCGCGGTGTTGATCATCTTCCAGGCCTTGCTGTAAGAAAGATTCATCTCTTTGCAGGCAAGAAGCACCGATCCGGTATCCTTCAAAAGGGTAAGCAGCTGCGCAGTCCCCGGTCCAAAGAAAATCTCCTCCCGGCAAAGGCGGGCGCTGACCACCGGCCGAAACATCTGCTCGTTATGGAAGCGCAACAGCTCGGAAAAATCCTCGGCGGTGTCCACGTCGTGCAGGATGCCGGGATCGTTCACATCCACCAGCGTCTTTTTCCCCAAACAGGCTTCCATCGCGCCAAAGAGCCCGCCTTCTCCCCGGTAATTCAGGATTTTTTTCAGTTCTTTGCAGGACAGAAGAACCGGATGCCCTTCCCTGCCGTCCGTGACCGGAACGACGGCGGCGCCGCGGGTACTCATCAGCTTGACGAGGGTGTTCACCGTGAAAAGCGGAACATCCACCGGCATGGAAAAGCATCTTTTGCACTTGTCCGCAATGTAGGACAATCCGATCTTTGCGGAATCAAACATTTGCGTAGTAGCGTAGTCCTCGTTCCGAACACAGATGACTCCCAGCTTGGAAACGTGGTGTTCCAGCTCATCCGCCCGGTGTCCCGTCACCACCACGATGGGGCGAACACCTGCCTGAGAAAGGGTGTGGATCAACCTGTGAATGACCGAAATGGACCCCACCTGCATCATGGGCTTGAAATCCCCCATGCGGTGGGACATCCCTGCCGCCACGATCACCGCCCCAATCTCCATCTGCATCCCTCTTTCGTTTGTCCCCGCGACGCATCGCGGTTACCATAGTGATATTCCATAGATATTTTAACCGCTATCGCAGAAACGGGCAACCTTTCCGTTGTTCTGACACGCGTTTCGCAATTTCTATTCACATTTTACCCTGCTTGTACTATGATACTATCAAACAGAAACGGAGGTTTTTGGGTTTGCACCTTTTTATCACCGGAGGGGTGGGCTCGGGCAAAAGCACGATCATCAGGCGGATCCTGCAAAAGGTCCGCCGCCCTGTGTACGGTTTTCTCACCGAAAAAGGCCCTGCATCCCCCTTGGGCAAAGAGATCACGATGCGCCCCGCCGCAGGCGGAAACGGCCGCGTCGTCGCCGTTTGCCAGTCGGAAACCACGTTTTTGACGGACGTTGCCGCCCTGGAAGAATTCGGAACAGAGCTGCTTTCGGATATCCCCGACGGCGCCCTGGTGCTGATGGACGAGCTTGGCTTCTTCGAAAGCAGCGCGCCGGCCTTCTGCGAACAGGTTCTGAAGACCCTTAACCGCAACGTCACCGTCCTGGGCGCCATCAAGCCGCTGCCCTTGCCCTTTTTGGATTCCGTCCGGAACCATCCGCGGGTGCGCATCGTCACCGTTTCCCCGGAAACCAGGGACGCCGCTCTCGCTTTTGCTGAAGAATGGTTCTTCGGCCCGGAGGGATTTAAGGGCTGATGCAAGAAAAACCTACGGGAGTACCTGTTATCATGAGAATCAGCGATCTTCTGAAAACCCCCGGCGTCAAGCTTTCGGTGGAGGTCTTTCCCCCCAAGGCGGGCGCGGATTATGCAAAGGTGCAATCCGCCATCGATGAGCTTTGCGCCCTGAAGCCGGCTTTTCTGTCCGTCACCTATGGCGCGGGGGGCACCACTGCCGCAAACACCGCCAGAATCGCTTCCTACGTCCAGCGGGAGCGCGGCGTCACCTCCCTTGCCCATTTGACCTGCGTCGGTGCGTCCAGGGAGCATATCCGCACCCAGCTTCAGGAACTGAGGGAAGGCGGAGTGCAAAACATCCTCGCCCTGCGGGGGGATATTCCCGATGGAGCCCGGTTCCCCTTTGCTGGCGGGTTCCGCTACGCTTCGGACCTTGTGACCTTTATCAAGGAGGAGCCCGGCTTCTGCATCGGCTGCGCGTGTTATCCCGAGGGTCACGTCGAATCCGCAAATCGGGAGGATGACATCGACCATTTGAAGATCAAGGTGGATGCCGGGGCGGAATTCTTGACCACCCAGATGTTTTTTGACAATAATATTCTTTACAACTTCCTGTACCGCCTGCGGGAAAAGGGCGTTGTGGTCCCCGTGATCCCGGGGATCATGCCGGTGACCAACGCAAAGCAGATCCAAAGAATCTGCGCCCTTTCCGGCACCGTCCTTCCCCGAAGGTTCAAGGCCATCGTGGAACGGTTCGGCGGTTCCCCCGCAGCCATGGCCCAAGCGGGCATCGCCTACGCCACCGAGCAGATCATCGATCTTATTGCCAACGGCATCAACGCCATCCACCTTTATTCCATGAACAGACCGGAGGTGGCGAGAAGCATCCTGAACAACCTTTCCGAAATCATTGGAGACAAGTTGTGAAAATCGTCGCGCCAAAACCGGAAGAAGTCCTCCGCTATCTGGGCGTTGCCGCCCCCGATGCTGAAACCCTCCGGCTGGTTGACGAAAGCATTGCCCTGCTTTGCGAACAGGCGGAGGCGCGTTTTGTGCACCGGTTGTTTGAAATCACCGTTCAAAAAGGCAGCGTGCAACTACTTGACCGCGTTATGATTAGCGAAAGCCTTTCTTCCCACATGGCGGGCTGCGCACACGCCGTGCTTTTCGCCATGACCCTGGGGGCTTCGGTGGACAGGCTGATCGCCCGTTACGCCCAGACGAACATCGCCATGGCCGCAGGGCTTCAGGCAGCGGCAGCCGCGGCGGTAGAAGCCGCCTGCGATGATTTTTGCAGCGACCTGGCAACTCAGGCGCAAAGCGGCGCGCTGACCGGCTTTTCTGGCTATCTCACCGCCCGCTTTTCCCCGGGGTACGGGGATTTTCCCCTGCACTACCAAAAGGACGTGCTGGAGCTTTTGAACGCCCCCATTCGCATCGGGCTGACCACGACGGAAAGCTTCATGCTCGCACCGTCCAAGTCCGTCACCGCCTTTGTGGGCGTTTCGCCTGTTCCCGTCAAAAGCTGTTACGGCGAATGCGCCCTTTGCGGCAAACATGACTGCGCCTTCCGCAGGAACATTCCTTCCACTGGAGTAAACTGATGAACATTTTGAACCATCTGGGCAACCGAATCCTGATTCTGGACGGCGCCACCGGCACTTTGTTGCAGCAGCGGGGGCTGCTGCCCGGCCAGCGGCCGGAGGATTGGAATATCGAACGCCCGGCAGACATCCGCGCCGTGCACCAGGCGTATTTCCAGGCGGGAAGCGACGTGGTGCTCACCAACACCTTCGGCGCAAACCCCATCAAGCTGGGCGGTTCGCCCTATTCCCTGAATCGCGTGGTTTCCGCGGCCGTGGAAAACGCAAAGGAAGCGGCAGTTTCCGCCCACGCCAAGGGAAGGCCGCTCTTTGTGGGGCTGGACGTGGGGCCGACGGGAAAGCTGCTGCGCCCTTTGGGGGACCTGGATTTTTCCGAAGCGGTTTCCGCCTTCTCGGCCCTTTGCAAAGCGGGAGCGCAGGCGGGGGCGGATTTGATCTTCATCGAGACCATGAGCGACCTGTACGAGCTCAAGGCCGCGGTACTCGCCGCGAAGGAGACGGGGCTGCCGGTCTTTGCCACCGTCGCGCCGGATGCTTCGGGCAAACTGCTGACCGGCGGAGACCCCGCCTGCGTCTACGCGCTGCTTTCCGGGCTTGGGGTGGACGCTTTGGGCTTCAACTGCGGCATGGGCCCGGTGCAGCTGCGCCCCTTTGTTTCGGAACTGCTCAGTTTTTGCGACCTTCCGGTCATCGTCAAGCCCAACGCCGGCCTTCCGAAGGTGGAAGACGGCGAAACCATATACGACATCGATGTTCCCACCTTCGCCAATGAACTCGCCGATTTTGCGAAGGAGGGCGTGTGGCTGCTGGGGGGCTGTTGCGGAACGACGCCGGACCACATCCGCGCCCTTTCGGAGGCGGTGCGCGACATCCCGCCAAAATCCATCGAAAAGAAGCATCAGACCATCGTCTGCTCCTACGGCAGGGCGGTTGCCATTTCGAATCCACAAACGGGGGGCAGTCCGGTCCTCATCGGCGAACGCATCAATCCCACCGGCAAGCCCCGCATGAAGGCGGCGCTGCGGGAAGGGGACTTTGGCATCCTGTTGTCCGAAGCAGCCGCCCAGCATGAGCAGGGGGCGGAAATTCTGGACGTCAACGTCGGCCTGCCGGGGATCAATGAGCCCGCGGTGCTGAAAAAGGCGGTGGAACTCATCCAGTCCGTCACCGACCTGCCCCTTCAGCTGGATTCCGCCAATCCGAAAGCGCTGGAAGAAGCGATGCGGATCTACAACGGCAAGCCGCTGGTCAATTCCGTCAGCGGCAAGGAATCTTCCATGGCGGCGGTGTTCCCGCTGGTCAAGAAGTATGGCGGGGTGGTCATTGCCCTCACTTTGGACGATGACGGCATCCCCGAAACCCCGGAAGGCCGGCTGGCCATCGCCAAAAAGATCGTCCAAACCGCGAAAAGCTACGGGATCGACAAAAAAGACATCATCGTCGATCCCCTGACCCTCGCCGTTTCCACAGATACAGACGCGGCAAAAACCGCGCTTCGCACCATCCAACTGGTGCGGGAGGAACTTGGCGTTGGGACGGTCATCGGTTTATCGAACATCTCTTTCGGTTTGCCGAACCGGGATGCCCTCAACGGCGCATTCCTGACCGCTGCCCTGTCCGCCGGGCTGGACGCCGCCATTGTCAACCCAGGATCGGAGGCGGTTCAGAAGGCGTATTTTGCCCACCTGGCACTGTTTGGCCTGGATCCGGCCTTTGAGCGGTTCATCTCAGCATGCGGCAATACGGAAGTCTTCGACAATGCCCTTCCACAGGACGTCACCCTCCAAAGGGCGGTGGAACGCGGCCTTGCGGAGGATGCGAAAAGGCTGGCGGCAAAACTGCTGAAAACCCGAAAGCCGCTGGAGATCATCGACGACGAGCTGGTCCCCGCGCTGAACGCCGTGGGCGAAGGCTATGAAACGGGCAGGTTGTTCCTTCCCCAGCTATTGATGAGCGCAACGGCAGCAAAGGCCGCCTTCGAGGTCCTGGGCGCCGCCATCGCCGACGCAAGCGCAACCGGAAGCAAAAAGTCGGTGGTGGTGCTTGCCACCGTCAAGGGAGACATTCACGACATCGGAAAAAATATCGTCAAGGCCTTGCTTTCGAACTACGGATTCTTCGTGGTGGACTTGGGTAAGGATGTTCCGCCGGAGTCGGTGGTGGAAGCCGCCCGAAACCATGGTGCGAAGCTCGTCGGGCTCAGCGCGCTGATGACCACCACCGTCCCCGCCATGGAGGAGACGATCGCGCGGCTCAGGGATTCGGGGCTTTCCTGCCGCGTCGTCGTCGGCGGGGCGGTCCTGAATGAAGAATACGCGCAGATAATCGGCGCGGACTGTTACGCAAAGGACGCCATGGCCGCCGTCCGCTATGCCCAGGAGGTTTATTCCGACTGACGGGTGGGCATGGTGGACGCAGTAAGACTTTCGACCAACCGAGGAGGAATTTAAGATGTCCGGCAGCATACTTGTTGTGGGCGGGGCAGGCTATATCGGCAGCCATATGCTCGCCTGCCTTGCGAAAAAGGGGATGGACGCCGTCGTTGTGGACAATCTCTGCACCGGTCATGCCGCTGCCGTCAAACACGGCAAGCTGTTGATCGGAGACGTGCGGGATCCCGATTTTTTGAACGATGTGTTTACCAAGAATACAATCAGCGGCGTCATTCATTTTGCAGCCTTTTCCCTGGTGGGGGAGAGCTGCAAGGACCCGCTGAAGTACTACGCGAACAACGTCACTGGCGCCATTGAGCTACTTTCCGCCATGCATCGCCACGGGGTGAAAAACATCGTCTTCTCCTCCACCGCCGCGGTGTACGGCGAGCCGGAAAAGCAGCCCATCGAGGAGACGGACAGGACCCTCCCCACCAACCCCTACGGCGAAACCAAGCTGGCGGTGGAGCGCATGCTTCGCTGGTGTGCACAGGCCTACGGTATCCGGTACGTGGCGCTGCGCTACTTCAACGCCGCCGGCGCGGCCCCGGAACTCGGCATCGGCGAGGACCATTCCCCCGAAACCCATCTCATCCCCATCGTTTTGGATGCCGCGTTGGGCAAACGCAGCCATGTGGGCATCTTTGGCGACGATTACCCGACCAAGGACGGCACCTGCATCCGGGATTACATCCACGTTCTGGACCTGGCGAACGCGCATCTTCTCGCCCTGAACTACCTGGAAAACGGCGGAACGAGCGACGTTTTCAACCTGGGGAACGGCAGCGGCTTTTCGGTTTTAGAGATCGTTGAGGCAGCCCGCAGGGTAACAGGGATCGACATCCCGGCAAAGGTCGAGTCCAGGCGTCCGGGGGACCCTTCCGTTCTGGTGGCCTCCAACGAAAAGGCGGCGCGGATCCTCGACTGGCGGCCGGAGCGTACCTCCATCAATGAAATCATTGCCTCTGCCTGGGAATGGAAAAAGGCGCACCCCATGGGTTACGGAACATAAGCCGGTATTTGCCTGCGCGCAAGGCGCATTCGGTTTCAGAAAATAGGGACCATTGCGTCCCTTTTTTGCTGCATTCGGGAGTTTTTGGCCATTTTTTGCGGTTTAACTTTTTGAATAATCATGCTTTGATTTGTTACCATTTTGTGAAAGCTCTTCCCTTTTTCGGATGGGGTGTTATAATACCCACCGGACGTAAGGCAAAAGCCTAAAACAAACGTCCTAGTTTTGGAGGAATGAAGTATGAAAAAAACCCTCACTCTGCTGTCGTTGGTTCTGGCTCTGTGCCTGGCATTCGGCGCCTGCGCCGCAAGCCCCGCGGAACAGGCGGAACAGCCTGATGATTCCGCCCCCACCGGAGATCAGATCACGGACGAAGTTGACGACAGCGAACTGACCCCTTCCGAGGATCTGGAGGAAGTCGACGTTGAGTCCGAACCCCAGGTTCTGACCGGAGTGGCCAAAGGCTTTGGCGGCGATGTGACCGTCGCTGTCAACATCGACGAGAACGGCGCCATCGCCGACGTGACCGTCGAAACCCCCAACGAGACCGAAGGCATCGGCACGACCGCCGCGCCCCAGGTTGCCCAAGCCATCGTGGAGGCCCAGTCCGTCAACGTTGACGCGGTTTCCGGCGCCACCGTCACCAGCAACGCCGTCATCGAAGCCGTCACCGCCGCACTGACCGAAGCAGGCGTCATCGACAGCTTCAACAACTAAGAAAAACACAAATAAACGGGATCGTACGCGATCCCGTTTTTTATTGCCGTTTCGCCGGCATACTTTCCCCTCTTTCCCAACCATTATTTATTTTTTTCATACCCCCTTGATGGAAAACACTTTATTTGATACAGTATTCACAATATGTATTTTGACAATATTGTCACAAATCCCCTCTTTCAAGTATCGCGGGTAATCAGTCAAAGCATGTGGCTGCTAAAAGCCCATTCTTTAATAATCTAAGGAGAGAACGCAATGAAAACGACCAAGAAACTGTTCTGCGCTCTGATGAGCGCCCTGCTCTGCGCGACGCTCGTGCTGACAGGCTGCGCCAGCAACTCCGACGGCAAGCAAGAGGCGATTTCCGCTACCGGCGGACTTGAGCTTACCGTCCAGCCGGATGTGATCGTGGTGGGCGCGGGTATGGCCGGCCTGGTGGCTGCCGTACGCGCTTCGGAACTGGGCGCAAACGTGCTCGTCCTGGAGCAGAGCCATCGAATCGGCGGTTCCGCGAATACGGCGGGGGGCTCCATCTCCGGCGCAGGCTTCAAGCTGCAGATCGCGGCCGGAATCGAAGACAGCGTGGATGACTTCTACGCGGATTTTGTGAACATGGGCGGCGGCGAACAGAACCTGAATCCTGAGATCGCCTGGGTTCACGCCGAACGTTCCGGCGAAGCCATCGACTGGCTGATGGATTATGTCGGCGTCGAGTTCGGCGACACCGTGGACAGCGGCGGCTACCTGACCATGAACACTTTCCGGGTCACTTATACCGCGGGTGGAGCTTCCTCCGGCGGCGGAACCTATTTTGTCAACGCCTTGGGCGCCAAGCTGGACGAAGCCATCGCCGCGGGCAAAGCCCAGCTTTGCACCGAAACGCTGGTGACGGACATTATCCTCGACGCGAACGGCGACGTTGTCGGCGTCATGGTGGGTGATCAGGAAATTCTCGCGCCCTCCGTCGTCATTTCCACCGGCGGTTACGGATACAGCGAAAAGTGGCTCAAGACCTACAACTTCACAAACATCACCTCTAACGATCCCATCACCGCCATCGGCAGCGGCATCGACTTCGCGACAAAGGCGGGCGCCGCGTTCGACAACATGGATTATTGCTCCTGCTACGGCGGTTCCGTTCCCGTAACCGGCTTCCAGGCCTCCCTCAAGTGCAACATCTCTTATCCCGGCAGCATCTGGGTCAACACCGCAGGCGACCGGATGTTCAACGAACCCGTCGCCAGCTCGATGGACAAGCGCACAGTCTGGCGCACAGCAGATCAGAACATCGTCTACGTCCTCGTTTCCGAAAAAATGCTGCAAAGCGGAGATACCCTGTTCTCCGGGATGATGAGCAACTCCGCCCCCCATGACACCCAGGCAAAGCTCAGCGAGCTCATCGACCTCGGCTATGCCTTCAAGGCGGACACGATCGAAGATCTGGCAAAGAAGATCGACGCCAAGAACCTTCCTGCAACCATAGCGACCTATAACGCCGACTGCGCAAAGGGAACGGATAGCGTCTTTGGCCGGACGGACGAACTGATCCCCTTTGACGAAGGCCCGTTCTACGCGATCTATACGATTCCCTATCTGATGATGACCGCAGGCGGACCGCGCATCAACGGCAACGCGGAAATGGTGCGCCCGGACGGCAGCGTCATCCACAACGCCTATCTGGCGGGCGAGATCATCGGCTCTGCCAACATCGCGGGGCACAATACCATCGGCGGAATCGGCCACGGCCTGTGCGCCACCTGGGGACGCATCGCTGCCGAAAGCGCCTGCAGAAATGCCGGAATCGCCGTGGACTAATCGCATCACCCTTAACAAACGGCAAGCGCGGGGATCTTCCCCGCGCCTTTCCATTTTTGTGCGATGCGCTTTCTGCGCCCAGAATCCATTTCGAAACAAGCAACGGGGCGAAGCGGAATCCGCTTCGCCCCCTTTTACCGTCATTTGTCCTTTAACTTTTTTTCACTTCTATACTCGTTCAGCCCGTCTTCGCCCTCTTCGATCCGCTGGTCCGGCTCGATCTTCGGAACCTGCATGCCGCAAAGCTCTTGATACGATGCGTACTCCTCGTCAAAAAGGGGCGGGGTGGGCATCAGTCCTGTGCAGTCCGTCGCCGAGGACACATTGCTCACGTCGGGATAGTCATAAAGGTAGTTGAACTTTTTGATCTTCCTTCGCCTCTTGTTGCTTCTGCTGGGCATTTCCGTCCTCCTGGTTTTTTCCATAGTTTGGCCGAAAATGCACCGATTATGCGCGGTTTTTCAGATCACCCTGCCGTTTTGCATAGCCATCAGGCTCAATAGCAGCGCGCAAACCGCGGCGATTACAGGGGAAAACACCGAAAGTACAGCGCCAAGCAGGAAGGTCAGCCCCGTCAACAGCAGCGCGGAAGGAAGGCGTTGCCTGTCCGGCTGGTCGAAGTCCACGCCGATATTGGGCATCGCCCGCCACTGGCCGGAATAATACCCGCCGCCGCCCAGGCGCATCCTGAGGGCTCCGGAATAAGCCCCCAGCACAAAGCCGCGGTTCAGGTTGGGCGCGGCAGCCATGCCGGAGGCGAGGTTCCCCGCCGCCGTCCTGGCATCCAGCTTGATGATCCAGGCGGAAACCATCGCCATCACGGCGCCCAGCCTTGCGGGAAGCATGGAAAGAAAATTGCCGATGGTCCTGACCGTGGCGGTATATGCCGGCCGGGCGTCAAAGGACCGGTCGGAAGCCCGGGCCAGCAGCATCACCGCAACGGCGGCCCAGCAAACGCCTGCGTTCTGCGTTCCGCCGGGAGCGACGATCAGCATCCCAAAAGAAGCAAAAAGCAGGGGCAACAGCCCGCCTTCAGAAAGGGCGATGGCGCATTCCTCCACCGCGGTGCGGACAAGACCCTGTTCGGACATTTTTTCGGTATCCTTGGATGTGGCGCGGGAAAGGGCTTTTCGCGCCTGGTCCTTGTCCCCCCGTTGCAGCGCCTTCAGGACGGAAAGCGTGTGCCAAAGGGGCCTTCTCAGGTCAAAGGCCGCATATATGGCAAATATCCGGAACAAAGAGGCAAAAAACAATCCTGCAAAGGTTCTGATGAGCAGGGTAATCCCCGATACCACAGCCACAAAAGCCAACGCCAGCAGCGCACAGGCACCAATGGCATAGGCGTTATCCCGGTTGACGGCGCTTTGGCCCAGGGAAAGCCTGATCTTAT
>JBMNTV010000014.1:0-33612 GCA_050945915.1 Christensenellales bacterium | reverse complement strand
GTCCGGGTCGATGGACGCCGAGTTGGAGATCAGCGCCCGGGTATACGGATGGATGGGGTTGTGCATCACGTCGTCCGTCTTTCCGAATTCCACGATGCGACCAAGATACATGACCGCCACCTTGTCGGAGATATAGCGCGTCGTCGCGATGTCGTGGCTGATGAACACCATGCACGCCTGCTTCTTTTTGGTCTGCTCCTCCAGCAGGTTCAAAATATCCGCCCGGATGGAAATGTCCAGCATGGAGATCGGCTCGTCCGCCACCACGAAAGCAGGGTTCAGGATCATGGCGCGCATGATGGCGATGCGCTGCAGTTGCCCGCCGGAAAGCTCGTAAGGGTAGCGGGAAAGGAAATCCCGCGCCGGGCGCAAACCCGCCGTTTCCAGAGCCCCAATGCAGATCTCGCGCCGTTCGTTGTCCCCGTTTCCGATAGAATGGAGGCGCAGGGGCGTCATCAGGATCGTTTCCACCGTTTCCCGGGGGTCCACGCTTTCAAAGGGGTTTTGGAAGATCAGTTGCACCGTTCTGCGAAAATCAAGCCGCTGCGCCTTGTTCGCGGTGTTGACGCTTTGGATGCTCTTGCCATTGATGCGGATATCCCCGCTGGTCAGCGGTTCGAGTTTGACCAGCAGGCGCCCCAGGGTGCTTTTGCCGCACCCGCTTTCCCCGATCACGCCGAGGATTTCGCCGCTGTGAAGTGTAAAGCTCACGCCGTCCACCGCTTTGACCAGCTGGTTTTTCAGCCTGGTGCCGTCGGGGGCGGTGAGGATCTTTTGCCTGTAATGCTTGACGGCGTTTTGAACCTCAAGGACCTTTTGCCCTTCACTGCGCATGGGCTTCACCCCCTTTTTCGGGATAGAAACACGCGACTTTCCAGCCGGGCTGGATTTCGGAAAGCTCCGGCCTTTGGGAAAAGCATTTTTCGCAGGCTTTTGGGCATCTTGGGGCGAAGGCGCACCCCGGCATGGGAACGCTTAAATCCGGCAGCGATCCGGGAATCCCCCGAAGGCTCTGCCGATCCCCCGTAAACGAGGGGAAGGATTTCAGCAATCCCTGTGTGTAGGGGTGCTGGGGGTATTTCAAAACGTCTTCGGTTTTGCCGGTTTCCATCATCCTGCCGGCGTACATCACCGCCACCTTTTTGCAGCTGGAGGCGACCACCGCCATATTGTGGGTGATCATCAAGCGGGTGACCTTTTCCGTTTCCTGCAGCCGCTCGATTTCGCGCAGAATCTGGCTTTCGGTCACGACGTCCAGCGCGGTGGTGGCTTCGTCCAGAATGATCAAAGATGGGTGGAACATCAGGCAAAGGGCGATGGACACCCGCTGGATCATCCCGCCGGAAAGCTGGTGGGGGTACAGGTCGCACACCCTTTGGGGAAGATTGACCTTTTCCAGAATCTCGAGGGCCTTTTCACGGCATTCCGCGTCCGTCGCCCCGGGCACATGCACGCGATAAATGTCCGCCATCTGGCGGCTGATCTTGTGAACGGGGGACAGGCTGCTCATCGACTTCTGGAATACCGCCGAAAGCTCCTTCCAGCGGATCTTGGCGTATTCGCGGTCTGAAAGCCCCACGAGATTCAATCCCTTGAAGAGGATGTCGCCCTCCATCTGCGTGATGGATTTCGGCAGCAGTCCGAGGATGCCCATCGCCAGGGTGGACTTTCCCGAACCCGATTCGCCGACGATACCGATACTGTCCTGCTCCTCAACGGTCAGGCTCACGCAGTCACACGCGAGGATCTGCCGTTCCTTCATCAGATATCTAACGTTTAAGTCCTTGATTTCAAGCAATGCCATCGTTTCAGAAATCCCTTTCCTTTGCTCCGGCTCATCCCTTTTGTTGCAGCTTTGGGGTCAAAAAGCGGTTCAAGCCGTCGCCGATCAGAAAGAACGTCCAGGCTGTCAGCACGATGGCGAGTCCGCCGAAGGTGCTGACCCACCAACCCGAGCCCAGGATGCTGCGGCCCTCGAAAACGATCTGGCCCCAGCTGATGATGTTGGCATCCCCCAGGCCGATGAACGAAAGACTTGCTTCCATCAGGATGGCAGCCGAAATATTCGCCGTCGTGTTGACGATCAGCGGGTAAATTCCGTTGGGAATGACGTGGCGCAAAAGAATGCGCCATTTTCCTTCGCCGATGGTTTTCGCCGCCTGCACAAACATGCGGTCGCGCAGGGAAACGGTTTCCGCGCGCATCAACCGGGCGTTGGCGGTCCAGGTGGTCAAGCCGATGACGATGACGACATTGGTGATGCTGCCGCCGAACAGCGCCACCACGATGAGGATCAGGAAAAATACCGGCGTCATGTCGAAAATGCTGATGACGAAGGTGAGTATCTGGTCCACCTTCCCGCCAAAATAGCCGGAAACGGCGCCGATGATGATGCCCATAACCCCGGAAATGCCCGCAGCGAGGAAGCCGATGATCAGCGAGGTGCGCGCACCGTAAATCACGCGGCTCAAAAGATCCCTGCCATATGGGTCTGTGCCCAGGGGATGGCCGGAACTCGGGGCGACCAGCACGTTGCCGGTGAGCTCCATCGGGTCATAGGGCGCCAAGTAGGGCGCAAAAATCGCGGTGAGCAAGATCACGGTGAAGAGGATCAGCCCCACCCGAAGGGGAGAAATCCCGAACGCTCGATTCATCGCTGCCTTGAAGCGTTGTTTTTTGATTGTGCGTGTCGTCATCGCTCTCACCCCCCTCGAACCCTGCGCTCACCCAGGCGGATGCGCGGGTCAAGCCACGCGTAAAGCGCGTCCAACAGCACCGTCACCGTGGCGATGGCCATGCTCAGCATCAGATAAATGCCGCTTAAAACCGCATAGTCCCGCTTGTTGATGGAATCCAGCAGCAGCCGGCCCATGCCCGGCCAGGCAAAGACGATTTCCACCAGCGCCACGCCAGCCAGGCTGTAGGCAAGGCCCATGCCCAGCATGGTCACCACCGGAAGGATGGCGTTTTTCAAAACGTATTTGCGGAAGATGGTCTTTTCGGTCATTCCCGTCGCCCGATAAAGGGTGATGAAATCCTCGTTCGTCACCTGAAGGGCGGAGGAGCGCATGATGCGGTAATACCCGGGCGCCGTCAACACCGTGATGCAGGTCACGGGAAGAATCATGTGCACGATGATGTCCAGCACTTTTTGAAACCCCGTGTAGTTTGCGCGAATGTCCACCATGCCCGCGGTGGGCAGGAGTTTGAGCGTCGTGGCAAACAGCAGCATCAGCATCAACGCCAGCCAGAAGCTGGGCATCGCGTCCAACATATAGGAAAGGTTCGAAAAGAACCTGTCAAACAACGAATCCTTCCTGCGCGCCGCCCGAAGGCCCATGAAGCCCCCCAAGAAGACGGCAAAGAGCAGGGAAGTCAGGCTCAAAAGCAAAGTCGGCACGATGCGCTCGCCTACAAGCTGGGTGACGGGCAGGTTGCTGCGATAGGAAAACCCGAAATCGCCCCTGAGCAGATTTTTTAAATACACGCCAAATTGAACAAGAATGGGCTGATCCAGTCCGTATTTTTCGGTGAGCGCGGCGATCATCTCCGGGTTTGGATTATCGATCCCCGCCATGATGGCGATGGGGTTACCCGGCGCCACGCGAACCAGTACAAAATTGATGAAGACAGACAACACGACCGCAAGCATGCAAACCGCAAAGCGCTTGCCAAGATACCTCGTCATTCCTTGATTCTCCTCAGTATTTTCTGCCTGCTTTTCTGGATTAATTTGGTAAATTGATTTGTTAATGATACCATTTTGTAATAATAGTGTCAACAATCCAAGGTGTGTAGAACAATTATCAAGCCGCCTGCCAGGCGGGAGTTCAAAGTTGTCGGATTTGATTTCGTGGCGGCACACTGACCTTAAAAACCACAAATACAGAAGTGAAAAACTGATAGATGACCAACAACAATGGAACTTAGGAAATGCCCAAAATGTCTGGGGAAATGAAAAAAGGCCCGATTCCTCGGACCTCTTGATTTGGTGGAGCATAGGAGATTCGAACTCCTGACTTCCACACTGCCAGTGTGGCACTCTAGCCAGCTGAGCTAATGCCCCGAACACGAACACAATTATAGAGCATGTTTGCGGATTTGTAAAGTCCTTTATTCAAAAAATTTTGTGTTCATATTTTGACAGCCCAGAAATCCCGGCTTTTCGGCTGGCCCGGTCGGTGCCGTATTGACAGGAGGAGCGGGTGGGTGTTAAAATCACTCTATGACGCAAGATAGAGGCGCATTTTTGCATCAGTACTGTCGGGTGAGGTTGCCGCAAGCCCAGGACCCCGCAGGAAAGGGCGAAATGCCGAAGGGATGCGTTCCGCGGCGACGCATTGCCTGGGCGCTGGGTTAACAACTCCGCGACTGTCGCCATCGTGTATGGCGGGGTGCTTCTTGCTGGACCTATCGGTATTTTGCCGTGGAATAGAGTCGCAGTAACAAGGCAGTCCGTCTAAGACTGCCTTTCGTTGTATTCGATGCTGCCTCTGGACCAATGAATAACGATGCCAAAAGCATATGCCGCGGTTCTGCCGTGTGGATGATTTTACTATTTTTAATTAGGAGGCGCGAACATGTATAACGTTGCCGTCGTTGGCGCGACCGGAATGGTCGGGCGCAAGTTCCTGGAAGTGCTGTCCGAACGCAAGCTTCCGGTGGACAATTACTATCTCTTTGCTTCTGCCCGCAGCGCGGGGACCACTGTCGACTTCATGGGCAAATCCCACGTGGTCGAGGAGCTGACCGATACCTGCTTCGACGGCAAGGATATCGACATCGCCCTTTTTTCCGCGGGGGGCGCCACCAGTTTGCGCTATGCGCCTGTGGCGGCTGCCAAAGGAATCGTGGTGATCGACAATTCCGCCGCCTGGCGCATGGATCCGGACGTCCCGCTGGTGGTGCCGGAGGTGAACGCCGACGCTATCCGGGGCTACAAAAAGAAGAACATCATCGCAAACCCCAACTGCTCCACCATCCAGGCTGTCGTGGCCCTCAAACCCCTGTATGACGCTTACGGCATCAAGCGCATCGTATTTTCTACCTATCAGGCGGTGTCGGGCGCCGGCGTCAAGGGATATGAGGACCTCAAGGGTGGCATCTGCGGCGAAGCGCCCCAGAAATTCCCGTACCCGATTTTTGGCAACTGCCTGCCGCACATCGATGTGTTCCTCGAGAACGGATACACCAAAGAGGAACAGAAGATGATCGACGAAACCAAGAAGATCCTGGGGGACGACACCCTTCGCATCACGGCGACCACCGTCCGGGTGCCGGTGTTCCACAGCCACAGCGAATCCATCAACGTGGAGCTGAAAAAGCCCTTTGAACTGGACGACGTCAGAGCGAAGCTGACGGCTCAACCCGGCGTTGTGATCCAGGACGATCCCGAAAACCTCGTTTACCCCATGCCCATCACCGCCCAGGACAAGGACGATGTCTTCATCGGCAGGATCCGCAGGGATTTCTCGGTGGAGAACGGCCTGAACCTTTGGGTGGTGGCGGACAATATCAGAAAAGGTGCAGCCACCAACACCGTCCAGATCGCTGCAGCGCTGATCCAGAAATGGGAAAGCGGCGAAATTGAGAGATGACCCTTCGCAGCATCAAGAACGCTGAAAGCCAACAGGAGGTGCCAGATGTCACTGTTCACCGGCTCGGGCGTGGCCATCATAACGCCCTTTGACGACAGCGGCGTAAACCTCGCCTGCTATGAAAAGCTGATCGACCGCCAAATCAACCAGGGAACAGACGCGATCATCGCGCTGGGCACCACGGGCGAACCTTCCACCATGACGGAATCCGAAAAAAAGGAAGCGATTGCCTGCGCAATCAACGTCGCTGCGGGAAGGGTGCCTGTTATCGTCGGAACCGGCGGAAACAACACCGCAAAGGTGATCGCCGATTCAAAGCGCGCTCAGGAAATGGGGGCGGACGGGTTGCTGGTCGTCACCCCGTATTACAACAAATGCACCGCGGACGGCCTTGTCGCCCACTATACCGCCGTCGCCGAATCGGTGGATCTTCCCATCATCGTCTATAACGTGCCGGGCCGCACCGGGGTGAATATCCTGCCGGATACGATGAAAAGACTCGCGGGTGTCAGCAATATCGTGGGCATCAAGGAGGCTTCTGCAAATATCGAACAGATCACCGAGATTGCCCGCCTCTGCCCGGAGATCGACCTGTATTCCGGGAATGACGACCATGTGCTGCCCATCCTCGCCCTTGGCGGAAAAGGCGTGATCTCCGTGGTGGCGAATGTCTGCCCCAAGGAGATGCACGATCTCTGCGCCGCCTGGTTCGAAGGGGACATCGCCCGTTGCCGTGCGCTGCAGTTCATGCTGAATCCGCTGACCAAGCTGCTGTTTAGCGAAGTCAACCCCATCCCTGTCAAGGCCGCCATGAATATGCTCGGATTCGACGCCGGCATTCCCAGGCTGCCCCTGACCCCGCTTTCGGCGGCAAATGCGGAAAAGCTGTCCGACAAGCTACGTTCCATGGGTATGTTGGGCTAGGTGGCGGCCATGGTAAAGCTCATCATCAATGGCGCCAGCGGCGCGATGGGGCGGACGATCGCCCAGTGTGCCGCTGCAAGAAGCGACGAGTTCCAGGTGGTGGCTGGTATCGCTAAGCACTTCCCGGACGGTTTTTCCGCGGAATTCCCCCTGTTTTATTCCCAAAGCGAATGCGACGTACCGGCGGATATCGTGATCGATTTTTCCCTGCCGGAGGCTTTGCCCGGCGTCATCGAGCTGGCAAAGCGCCTGAAAGCCGGTCTGGTGATCGGCACCACAGGGCTTTGCGACGCGGATTATGAAAGAATCCACGAGGCGGGAAAGGACATCCCTGTTTTCCTTGCTTCGAACATGTCCCTGGGCGTCAATTTGCAGATCGACCTCGTCAAGCGGGCTGCGTCTTTTCTGGGCGACCGCTTCGAGGTGGAAATCGTCGAGCGCCATCACAACAACAAGGTGGACGCCCCCAGCGGCACCGCGATCACCCTGGCCAAGGCCATCGCCGAGCAGTACCCCGACGGCAGGGAGCTGGTTTTCGAGCGTCACAGCGTGCGCAAAAAGCGCGACCGGCGGGAGATCGGCATGCATGCGGTGCGCGGCGGTTCCATTGTCGGCGACCATGACGTCATGTTTATCGGGGACGACGAAATCCTCGAGATCATCCATTCCGCCCGCTCGAAGAAGGTCTTTGCCCAGGGCGCCCTGCGCGCCGCCCAGTTTATTCGCGGCAAGGAACCCAGGGTATACAGCATGGGCGAAATCTTCGCCGATCTGAACGCCCTGACGGATGTTTACGCTGCGACGGGGCAAAGCGCTGTCACCCTGAGCGGGGTGGACCCTTCGCCCCATCTGGTGGCGGAGATTTTCGGCGCCATCGCCGCAGCCGGCGTCAACATCGACATGATCAGCCAGAGCGAGCCCAAACAGGGCAGGGCGGACATTTCTTTCACGTTGCCGGACGAATCCCTCTCCGCAACCCTGGACGCCCTTGCGCCCTGGAAAGCGCACCTGAGCCATACCAGCGGCCTGGCGAAGCTCTCCGTCGAAGGCTTTGGAATGGAGCACCGCCCGGGGATCGCCGCGCAGATGTTCCGGGTACTGGCGGATGCGAATGTCCCGGTCAGGCTGGTGACCACCAGCGAAACGAAAATCAGCTACTGCATTGACCAAAAGGATTTGGACGCCGCCATCGAGGCGACCCAAAAAGCCTTTGGCGTGTAATTGCGAAAATGGATCTTTTAGCACCCCGGCGATCGGACCGGGATGCTGAACGATGTTCCATGTCTGTCACGGATCCTACGCTTTCAAGACGCGTCGCCCCATGGGCGGGCGCGTCTTTTTCCTTCTATTTTCCGCATTATCCTGCCAGTATTTTTCTGGAAATGGCGGATTATATGTTATTAGTCATAAGTTGATGCCCAAGCCGGAATTGTGAAATTAATGTTTTAACTATTGACCAATCCGCATATTACCTATATAATCGGTGGGGAGCTCATCCAAACGATCGATCGAATACCTTTCACACATATTTCAGGAGGGAAAATGAAGCACATATTGAAAAAAGGCCTGACCTGGTTGATGACCCTTGCCATGCTGGTTAGCTTTGCCGCATGTGCGCAGCAGCCCGCAGAAGTCGAAGCGACTCCTACGCCTGCTCCGCAAACCGAAGCTGGCAAGTATACCGACGGCACCTTCAACGCCAGCGTCTACGGCATGAACGGCGATGTGCCCGTAACCGTAGTCGTCGAAAATGGCGCTATCGTGTCCGTGACCGTCGGCGAAAACACCGAAACCCCGGGCATTGGCACTCCTGCCATCGAAAAACTGCCCGCAGCGATCGTCGAAGCCCAGAGTCCCGACGTGGACACCATCGCTGGCGCGACGATTACCTCCAACGCCATCATCAAGGCCGTCAGGATCGCTCTTGGTCTTGAAAAGGTTGAGGGCGGAACCGTTTCTGAAGAGACTTCTGCAGACGTGATCGTCGTCGGCGCAGGACTGGCCGGTCTTGTATCGGCGTACCAGTCCGCAAGGCTGGGCGCTTCCGTCATCCTGCTTGAGCAGAGCGGCGCTGTGGGCGGCTCCGTCCGCTATGCTGGCGGTTACGTCAGCGGCGCTGGCACCAAGTTGCAGGCGGCTGCCGGCCTGGAAGACAGCCCGGAGCTGGCTTATCAGGACATGATCAACATCGGCGGCGCGGGTAACTTCTCTCCCGAACTGGCTTGGATGCATGTGCAGCGCGCGGGCGAGATGGTGGACTGGATCGTAGACGATCTGGGCATCAAGCTCGGCGAACCCGGCTTCGGCGCATACACCCCCACCAACGTGCCCCGCGTGTACCAGACCGAAACCGGCGGCATGGAGTATGCCGACGCCCTCAGCAAGAAGATTGACGAATGCATTGCCAACGGTAGCGTCACCCTGCTTCTGAACACCAAGGCGGAAGAGCTGACCAACGACGAGACCGGCGCCGTCAACGGCGTGATCGCCAACGGCGTCACTTACAGCGCAAAGAGCGTCATCCTCGCCACCGGCGGCTACGGCTACAATGAGGAGTGGGTCAAGCGTTATAACTTCCAGAACTCCAGGTCTTCCGCTCCCACGACGGCCACGGGTTCCGGTTACGACATGGCCGAAGCCCAGGGCGCATCCTTCAGCAACATGGAGTATCTGCCCGCCTATCCCGGCGCTGTGGATACCAACGAGGGCACCTATAGCATGACGGTTTCCGCCAACACCAACGGCTGGTCCGGCGCCATCTGGGTGGATAAGCACGGCAACCGCATGGTGGACGAAGTGGACTTCACCGTCGCCGCGCGCCAGGCTGCCTGGGAAAACGCCGAGGACAACTACGTCTTTATCGTGTTCACCAAGGACATGATGGAAAACGCCGAGGTTCCCCTGTTCAGCGACGATGCGAAAAACGGCAACTGGGACCGCTTCAACGCCGAGCTTGCTGAAGGCTACTGCGTGTTCTCCGGCTCCACTATCGAAGAACTGGCCGCCAACGCGGGCATCAGCGCAGACGGGCTTTCCGCCACCCTCAGCAAGTACAATGCCGACGTCAAGGCCGGCAAGGACTCTGTGTTTGGCCGCACCAAGAACCTGATGGCGTTCGAAGATGACACGTTCTACGCCGTGCGCACGGTTCCCTACATCCTGCTGACGAAGGGCGGCGTGGACGTTTCCACCGCTGCGGAAGTGCTCCGTGCAGACGGCTCCAAGGTCGAGGGTCTGTTTGCCTGCGGCGAACTGATCGGCGGCGCCAACATCGGCGGCTTTGGCAGCATCGGCGGTCTGGCACACTCCATCTGCTTCACCTGGGGCACCATCGCGTCGGAATCCGCGGTCTCCCGCGCGCTGGGAACCGAGGTTCGTGTCGACACCTTCCGGGGCGTGACCGACGAACTGCCCGCAGCATAAACCGATTAACAAAGAAGGGACGGATTGCTCCGTCCCTTTTTTAATTCTTGAAGGTGTTACAGCAGCCGCCCGCCGGTCAGATCGATGCAGGCGCCTACGGCGAAGGCGGTTTTGTCGGATGCGAGCATGACGCACATCCATCCCATATCCTCCGGTTCGGCGATGCGGCCAATCGGGCTGCGGCGCTGGATGACCTCCAGCTCCTTGGCCCATTGTTCCGGATTCTCTTGCTCAATTTTTTGGTGGAGCTGGTTGCGGACAAAGCCGGGCATGATGCCGTTGACGTGGATGCCGTATTTGGTGACTTCGGCTGCCAGGGATTTTGTGAAACCCATACAACCAGCCTTGGAGGTGACGTAATGCATCTGCCCGGGAGAGGTGGAGGAGACGCTGGCTTTGGAAAGCACGTTGATGATGTGCGCCCCGCCGTAACCGCGATGGAGCACATGGCGCACCATCTCGCGGGAGCAAAGGAACATGCTGGACGTATTGTTCCGAACCATGTGTTCGTACTGTTCCAGGGTCATGTCCTTGATCTCAACGGTTCGGAGATCCACAAGGCCTGCGTTGTTGACCAGCATGTCCACGCTGCCGAAACGCTGGATCGCCTGCGAAAAGAGGGAGGCGACCTCCCCTTCGACGGTAACGTCCGCCTGAATCGCCACCGCTGTACCCGGCCCTTCGGCAGTCAGCTTTGCGGCAAACCCCTCCGCTTGGGCGGGATCCGAACGATAATTGACCACGACGTTTGCGCCTTCCAGGGCAAAGGCCCTGCTGATGCCGGAACCGATCCCCTTGGAACCGCCGGTGACGATGACGGTTTTCCCTTGTATCCCAAGATCCATTGATTGCACCTTTCTGATCTGAAGAAATCTCTCCGCAAATAGTGGAGGATATCTACAATATATAAATCATAAGGTTCGTTGTCAAGAATAGCCAGATCCAGGCGGCGGGATCAAGAGAAAGCAACCCCCGTTTTCAGCGGGGGCAGGGCGCCAGCAAAAGGCGGGGCTGTCCTTCGTTTTTTCGCTGCCGGTCAGGACTCGTGAATCAGAATGATCGCGCAAATATCGCCGAACAGCTCCGGTTGGACAAAGACAGCCGTGGTCTGGGTTCGCAGGATAGCCCCTTGGCCGTCGTCGTGACCGGCCTCAAAAGCGGCGCGTCTTTCCCCTTGTCCGTGGATCGAGAGCAGAGCCTCCCGGCCAAAGGCGGCGGCGAACTCCTCTTTGTGGTTCGGATAGAAGATGTTGCCGATGACGCCAACAAAGTGCTCGTAGATCCCCGCGTCGTTGGGAAGGCGGCCCTTGTACTCGCAATCGATGATATAATACGTGTTTTTGGTCAGGTTGACGAAGATGACCAGGGTAAAATAAATCGCGATCGCGCTTAGAATCTGGTCCAGTTCAACGACATCGAAAATATCCGAACGAACCGGCGAAACCGGCACATTTCCAGTGAACCGGTAATTCACATGTTCCATTTCGGGGGAATAAAAGGCATAGTCGTTCTTTCCGTGACGCTTGACGTAGTACATCGCCTTGTCCGCTTTTTTGTAAAGGGATTCAAAGCTGTCCTCCTCCGTGCTGACCACCGCGCCGATGCTGGCGTTCAATTGGACGGTATGGGTTTCGCCAAGGCGGATCCTGGAGAGCTTCTGGATCAGGGAGGAAAGGGAGTTGCGCAGCTTGGACTCGCTGCCGATGTTCCGCAGAAAAGCTATGAACTCATCCCCGCCCACCCGGCCGATGATATCCGTCGAACGGAAGTGGGTTTTCAGCGTCTCGGCGACCTTCCGAATGGCCTTATCGCCTTCGGCGTGACCGAGGGTATCGTTGATGATCTTTAGATTGTCAACGTCCAGAATCAGCAGGGCGTCGGTTTGATGGGGATGTTCAAAAAGGGAAAGGGAGATCATCCGTTCCGTGACCGATTTGTTGAAAAGCCCGGTCATCATGTCGGTTTTTGCGCGCAGTTCGAGCAGGGCTTTTTCCCGCTTTTCGCGGTCAATGTCGGTTAGCTTGCCGATCACCCGGACGGCGTTGCCCTGCCTGTCAGGAAAAGAGGAAAGCAGAAGGGAAAACCAAGCGTACTTGTTGCTCTTGTCCAGCAATCGCAGCTCGCCGGTGACGGATTCCGGGCTGTCTGCGGCTTCCCGCAGCAACCGCTGGAATTCCGGGCGGTCGTCGGGATGAATGCGGTCGATGGTGAACGAGTTGTCCGGATCGGGGTTTTGGCCCAGCAGACTTTCGAAGCTTTCGTCGGCTTCGATGGTTCTGTCAGAGAAATTGAGTTCGAACACGAGGACGTCCGAATTCAGGGTCATCAGCCTGTATCGTTTTTCGGCAAGCTCCAGCCGCGACAGATCAGCCTGCATGCGCGCACTTTCCGTGCGATAGGCAGTGCGCATCCGCGTCAGCGCAAAGGCCAGCAAAACGCAGGTGCAAAGGGAAACCGTCAGCGCAGCCGTAAGGAGATCCGGACTCTGTGCGCCGGGAACGCTTCCGCTGGCAACGGCAGGGGCAATGGCAGCCTGGCCTATTGAACCCGTATTGCCGGGATCATGGAGCGGGCCCGGCGCATGTTCCCCGCCGTACACGGTGGAGATGAACTGGGCGGCTGAAGCCTTTTGGGAAGCAGGCCCGTTGCTGCGCAGGGTAACGTTTTGTTGGTTGATTGCATCCGCTGCGCGGAAAGACGAAGCGTCCCGGACCGGTGCGGGCAGGGGTGAAACGTTCCATCTGGATGATAAGATTGCGAAAACCAAGCCCGCCAGAAGAAAGCCGATCCAACAGGATCGAAAACGGGAAGGCTTTTTTGGGTTGGCCATGCAATGACCCCTTTTCAAAACCAGACATTGAAAGAAAGATCAAGAATCACAGATTAGTATCAATATTGTACATCCGGGCAAGAAACGATGCAATGGTTCCACGGCCCACTTTTGGAGCATTCCATGCCCCAAAATGAACGGACCCGACTGCGCCAATCAAACAGTCGGGTCAAAATAGCAGGGTTTCTTAACTTCTTGCAAGGTAAGTATTGATGAACACGTCGATTTCGCCGTCCATCACCGCGTTGATGTTGCCCATCTCGACGCCCGTTCTGTGGTCCTTGACCATCGTGTATGGTTGGAAAACATAGGACCGGATCTGGCTGCCCCATTCGATGCGCTTCATCTCACCCTTCAGGGCTGCCATCCTTTCCATCTCCTCGCGCTCTTTGATCTCGGCGAGTTTGCCGCGGAGCATCTGCATCGCGGTTTCCTTGTTTTGGAGCTGGCTGCGCTCGTTCTGGCATTGGACGACGATCCCCGTGGGAAGGTGGGTGATGCGAATGGCGGAGGAGGTCTTGTTCACATGCTGTCCGCCCGCGCCAGAGGCGCGATAGGTGTCGATCCGAAGGTCGTCCGGATCGATGACGATGCTGTCGTCCTCCTCAAGGACGGGGGTGACGTCCAGCGAAACGAAGGAGGTGTGCCTGCGCCCCGCGGAATCGAAGGGAGAAATGCGCACCAGCCTGTGCACCCCTGCTTCGGCCTTGAGATAGCCATAGGCATTTTCGCCCTCCACCTCGAAGGTGACGGATTTGATGCCCGCCTCGTCGCCGTCCAAAAGGTCCAGCACCCGCACCGACCAGCCCTGGTTTTCGCAGTAGCGGGTATACATGCGGTAAAGCATTTCCACCCAGTCCTGGGCCTCGGTTCCGCCCGCGCCGGCGTGCAGGGAAAGAATGGCGTTCAAGGAATCATAAGGACCCTTTAACAGGAGATCCAGCCGGAGCTTTTCGACCTCCGCCCCGAGCTTTTTAACCTCGCTGGTTACCTCGTCCAGCAGGGAGAGGTCCTCCTCTTCCAGCGCGAGTTCGATCAGGGTTTCAATATCCTCTCCCCGGGATTTGAGGGAGACGAACTTGCCGATCCTTCCCTCGATCTGCTTGGCCTTGCGGCTCACAGCGTTCGCCTCGTCGACGTCGTTCCAGAAATCCGGGGCGTTCATCTTCTCGTGGTAATCCGCAAGCTCTGCCTTCAGCTTGGGCAGGTCAAAGGGATTCACCTGCCTCTTTGAGATGTTCCATGATGGCGCTGAGCTTCTGCTTCTGCTCTTCGAACCTGATCATCCACTATCACATCCTTTGCAATATATAGTACTCGTTAATCCGCGTTCTTGCCGCAGCAGTTCTTGTACTTCTTGCCGCTGCCGCAGGGGCAGGGGTCGTTGCGACCGGCCTTCTTTTCAACCCGGACGGGCTGCTGGGTTTCCTGGTTCTGGCGATTGGTGGACTGCTCCTGCATCGGGGATTTCTGCGCGCCGGCGGTCGTTGCCGGGCGGTTCGGCGCTGCGGCGGCCTGGCGGGCGATACCCGTCTTTGCCTTGCGTTCCTTGGGCACGCCCCGGACAGAAACGTGGAACAGTGCGGCGAGCATGGTCTCGTTGATGGAAGCCACCATCTCCTCGAACATATCGTATCCCGCGATGGCGTATTCCTTTGCCGGGTCCCGGTTGCCGTAGGCTTGCAAATAGATGCCGTCCCTCAGGCGGTCCATGGCGTCGATGTGCTCGATCCAGTGGGTGTCTACCACGCGCAGCAGGACTTCGCGCTCGGCGTCCCGCATGGAAATTCCGAAGGAAGCGAGCTCCTGCTCGCGTTTGCCGTATTCTTCCCGGGCGCGGTCCAAAAGCTCTGCGGCAAGCTGTTCCCTGCTCAAAGAGCTGCGCTGCTCTTTGGTGAGGCCTGCCCAGGGATTTTCGCCAGGCTGGAAGAAGAAGCGGGACAAATGGGTGGCCATGGCGGCAAGATCCCATTCTTCGGGGTCGGACGCTTCCGGGCAATAGGTGTTCACCGCATGATCGACAAGCTCGACGATCAGGGACTGGATGCTGTCCGCCACGTCCTCGCCCAATAGCACCCGCCTGCGCTGGCTGTAGATGACCTCGCGCTGCTTGTTCATAACGTCGTCAAACTGGAGGACGTTCTTTCGGGCGTTGTAGTGCATCAGCTCGATGCGCTTCTGGGCGGATTCGATCTGGCGGGTCAGAAGGCCCATTTCCATCGGCTCATCCGCCCCGTTCTTGCCCGCGATCCTCGAGGCGATGGCCTTGAGGTTCTCGCCCCCGAAATAGCGCAGAAGGTCGTCATCCAGGGAGAGGTAAAACCGGGTGGAGCCGGGGTCTCCCTGCCTTCCGGCGCGGCCGCGGAGCTGGTTGTCGATCCTTCGGGCGTCGTGGCGCTCGGTGCCGATGATGTGCAGCCCGCCCAGGGCGACAACTTCTTCGTGTTCCTGGTCCGTCATCTTCTTGAATTCGGCGAAGGCTTCCGCGTATTCCCTGCGGGCGGTGAGCACCATTTCGTCCGTCGTATCCCCGTGGCCGGTGGCTTCCTCGATCAGCGCGTCGTCATAGCCCTTTTGGCGCAGGGCCCGCCGGGCGAGGAAATCCGGGTTGCCGCCCAGCAGGATGTCCGTTCCGCGGCCGGCCATGTTGGTGGCGATGGTGACCGCGCCGATTTTGCCGGCCTGGGCGACGATCTCGGCCTCTTTTTGATGGTTTTTGGCGTTGAGCACCTCGTGTCTGATGCCGCGGCGCTCCAGCATGGCGGAAACCCGCTCGCTCTTTTCCACGGAAACGGTACCCACCAGCACCGGCCGCCGGGTGGCGTGGACCTGAACGATCTCGTTGATGATGGCTTTGAACTTGGCGTCTTCCGACAAAAAGACCAGATCGTCGTAATCGATGCGGATGTTCGGCTTGTTGGTGGGGATCTCCACCACATCCAGGTTATAGATCCCGTTGAACTCTGCTTCCTCGGTCTTGGCCGTTCCCGTCATGCCGGCGAGTTTCCGGTACATACGGAAATAGTTCTGATAGGTGATGGTGGCGAGGGTCTTGCTCTCGTTCTTGATGGCCACGCCCTCTTTTGCCTCGATGGCCTGGTGCAATCCCTCGCTGTACCGCCGACCATACATGATGCGGCCGGTGAACTCGTCCACGATCAGGACCTTGCCGTCCTGCACCACATAATCGACGTCCTTTTTAAACAGGGCGTTGGCTTTGAGGGCCTGCTGGATGTAGTGGTTCAGCTCGGTATTGTCCGCGTCGGTCAGCCGGTCCACCATGAAGTATCTTTCGGCCTTTTCCACGCCGGAAGCAGTCAGGCTGACGGTGCGGCGCTTCGGGTCCACGGTGTAGTCGCCGGAATTATCAAATGCCTGTTCGGCGGTCAGGGTCATGGCCTCGTATTTCGAGGTTTCGACGACGTCCTCGCCCCGCTTGAGGTATTTGACGAACTTGTCCGCCTTGAGGTACATATCGCCGGAGTCATCGCCCCTGCCGCTGATGATCAGGGGGGTTCTGGCCTCGTCGATCAGGATGGAGTCCACCTCGTCCACGATGGCGTAGTGAAGATCCCGCTGGACCATGTCTTCCTTGTAGACGCACATGTTGTCCCGCAGGTAGTCAAAACCGAATTCGCTGTTCGTGCCGTAGGTGATGTCGCAAGAATAGGATTTGCGGCGCTCGTCGCTGGGCATCTGGGAAAGGATCACCCCGACGGAAAGCCCCAAAAAGCGGTGAACCTTGCCCATCCATTCCGCGTCACGCTTGGCGAGGTAATCGTTGACCGTGACCACATGCACCCCGCGGCCGGCGAGGGCGTTGAGGTAGCAGGGGAGGGTGGCCACAAGGGTCTTGCCTTCGCCGGTCTTCATCTCGGCGATGCGCCCCTGGTGCAGGACGATGCCGCCGATGAGCTGAACGTCAAAATGGCGCATCCCAATCGCGCGCCAGGCGGCCTCCCGCACCACGGCGAAGGCTTCGGGGAGTAGGTCATCCAGGGATTCGCCCGCCGCCACACGGCGTTTGAACTCCTCGGTCTTGGCGCGAAGCTGGGCGTCTGCGAGCGCCTTCGTCTCCGGCTCCAGGGCGTTGATGCGGTCCACGACGGGCATAAACTTCTTCACCGGAGAGCCTCTGCCAAAAATTTTTTTAAAAAAACCCATTTCGGTCTGCCTTTCGGTATAAAATATTGCGATCGCTCCATACTCTCGGCATGGAGGCTTTTTTTTTCTAATCGTGCGTTTTGCGGGCACCGGGAGGTGCACGGGATCTTTACCCGAGCAAAGGCAACGGGATTTTAGTCCCTTTCCCCAGGTCGGAAACGACGCGAAAGCCTTGCGCGTTCCGGCAAAGCTCCCCAAACCGGGCAAAATGCAGGTCTTTCGCCCGGGGAACCCGTTCATACTGCCTTGGATATTTTAGCACAATAGTATTGAAGGAGCAATGAGAAGGGGACTGTCTGTCGCTTTGACGACACCATTCGCGCGATTCACCCTTTAAAAACTGGATTTTAGCAGAATCAGCCATAAACAGGAATTGGCACATAGATGGAGAATACTATACATGCGAGCATTTCGCTTCCAACCGGACTTAGCTTCCGGCAGCGGGGAAAGAGTGGCCGCCGGCGCAACATTCCGGTTGGCACGGGATGCTGAATTCCCACCCGGGGCGGACACGCCGCGGGCGAAAGGAGCGATCGATATGAGGATCAACATCACCGGTAAGAACATCGAAGTCTCGGAGTATCTCAAGGAGCTGACCGAAAAAAAGGTCAACAAGCTCAGCCGCTACTTCAAACCCGGGACCGAGGTCTACGTAACCTTGTCGGTGGAGCGTAGCAGGCATATCTGCGAGGTGACCATCCCCTTCGACGGCGGGATTGTCCGCGGTGAAGAGGTGACCGGCGATATGTACGCCTCGATCGACAACGTCCTCGACAAGCTGGAAAAGCAGATCAGCCGTTACCGCACCAAGCTGAGCCGCAGCCTGCGTACGGGGGTTGAACTGCCCGTTCTGGACGAGAAGGACGTAGAACCGGCGAGGAAGATCGTCCGCACCAAGCGCTTCGCCTACAAACCCATGAGCATCGACGAGGCGGTGCTCCAGATGGATCTCTTGGGCCATTCCTTCTTTGTGTTCACCAATGCGGTAACAAACGAGGTGAATGTGCTCTACCTCCGAAAGGATGGCAACCTTGGACTGATCGAACCTGGATACGTCGAAGACGACGACTAAAGATCGCTCTGGCGACCGTTTTAAACGGTCGCCCTTGGGTCGCCGCCCGGTCGCGGGTGGCGGCCCTTTTTGATTGGATGTCGGAAAGAACGGAGTGCGAAACTTCCTATATTTTATTGAAAAACCTGTTCAAAATCCGAGGCTGGAAAGGTCTGGAAAGTGTCGCGTTGAGCTTGCATGTCCGCGGTTTATTTGGTATCTTCTATGAGTATGTTAAGCATGCGTCAAAGTTTTTGCCGGTGCCTCCTTTCGAAATGGCGGCATCGGCTTCATTGCGAGAGGAGCTTGAATCATTGAAAAAAGTGTTTTTCGCCTGCGCGGGAGTTGCAATGCTCGGGCTGGGTGCCCTGGGAACGGTTGTGCCCGGGCTTCCCACCACGCCGCTTTTGCTGCTGGCTTTGTATTGCTTCGCCAAAGGATCGGAGCGGCTGAGCCGCTGGTTCCGGGGAACAAAGATGTATCACCGGTATTTGTCGGATTATGTGGAGACAAAAAGCATGACCCGGAAGCAGAAGCTCTCGATTCAGCTTCTCGCCACAACGATGATGACCATCTCCTTTATCATCGTGGACGTACTGGCCGTGCGCATCTTTCTGGTCGTTGCGTTCTTTTCCATGAATTATATTTTCATCTTCCGCATCAAGGTGCGGGACCCTAAACCCAGGAAGACCCCTCGCCTTGTTTCGAATGAATCCAGGACGTGACCCGGGGTGCGATAACTTGCGGAATAGAAATCTTAAAGCGGGCAGGCAGAGTAAAGCCTGCCTTTTTTGTGGGCAATGGTGGTCACCCAACCAGCTTCGGCCCGCAGCAGGCGCTATGATCAGCGGCAAAATCGGGAAGAGTATTCGGAGATTGCCCGGCCAGCCCGTGGAACGGACGAATGTTCGACCATAATGTGCTTGCAAATGGTCGACTATGGATTTATCATGGTATTCGATTGCTTTTAGTTTTGCGAGTTAATTCGACAATATATCATCAACTTACGGAGGGGGAAAAAAGAGCATGATCGACATCAGTACCATCGCTGCGGCTGATCCGGAGTTGGCCCAGTCCATCGAGGACGAACTCCGGCGTCAAAGGGAACACATCGAGCTGATCGCGTCGGAAAACTTTGTTTCTCCGGCGGTGCTGGCCGCCATGGGCAGCCCGCTGACCAACAAATACGCGGAAGGTTATCCGGGCAGAAGGTATTACGGCGGGTGCGAGTTTGTGGACGTTGCCGAGGAACTGGCCAGGAAGCGCGCCTGCGAGATTTACGGCGCGGAACACGCAAACGTTCAGCCCCACAGCGGGGCTCAGGCCAATTTTTCCGTGTATTTCGCGCTGCTCAAGCCCGGAGACACCATCATGGGCATGAGCCTGGACCACGGCGGGCATTTGACCCACGGCAGTCCGGTCAGCGTTTCTGGAAAGTATTTCAATATCGTGAGCTACCAGGTGGACAAGGACACCGAAATCATCAATTATGATGAAATTCGCCGCCTGGCGGTGGAGAACAGGCCGAAGCTGATCGTGGCGGGGGCGAGCGCCTACCCGAGGACGATCGATTTTAAGGCTTTCCGCGAGATTGCGGACGAGGTAGGCGCCTATCTGATGGTGGATATGGCGCACATCGCCGGCCTTGTGGCAGCGGGGCTGCACCCCAACCCCGTGCCCTATGCGGACGTCGTCACCACCACCACCCACAAGACCCTCCGCGGGCCCCGGGGCGGCATGATCCTCTGCAAGAAGCAATACGCAAAGGCCATCGATTCCGCCGTTTTCCCCGGCATCCAGGGCGGCCCTTTGATGCACGTCATCGCCGCCAAGGCCGTCGCCTTCAAGGAAGCCCAGACCGAGTCCTTCAAGGAATACCAGCGCCGCATCGTCAAGAACGCCAAAGCCCTGGCAGAAGGGCTGAATAAGGGCGGATTGCGTTTGGTCTCCGGGGGGACGGACAATCACATGATGCTGGTGGATCTTCGGAACACCGGCAGGACGGGAAAAGAAGTGGAAAAACTGCTGGAAACCGCGAACATCACCGCCAACAAGAACGCGATTCCCTTCGATCCCGCCAGCCGCTTCGTGACTTCCGGCCTGCGACTGGGTACCCCGGCGGTCACCACCAGGGGGATGAACGAGAAGGATATGGCGGATATCGCCGAGTGGATCTGCGACATCGCGATGAACGGCGAAGAGGCCGTCGAAAGGGTCAAGGTCAAGGCCCTCGAACTGACCGCAAAATACCCCCTTTATGCCGACGACGTGATGTAACGGCAAGCAAAAAGGAAAACCCATCCCGCAAAGGCGTCGCTTTGCGGGATGGGTGTTTTTGGAATCCCCGCAGGTGGAAACGAATAAATATAGCTGATACTTTTCTGTGAAAAGGCTGAGGATGGCCAAAAAGTCATGGATCGGCGCATGGGGGAAATCCATGGGAATTGTTGTGCGAAAGGGCTCGATGGTGTATCATGGCATTTGACACGCACAGTGCGAAGCGAGGATTTAGAATGAACAAAGATAAAAAAAGCGTCCTCAAATTCATCATACTCGTGATTTTGGTGGGCGTTGCCGTGGGAGTAGCCTGGTATTTTCGGGACACCATTGCCGCTGTGATTGAAGATCCGAAGGGCCTCAGGGATTATCTCCAGTCCTTTGGGTTCTGGGGGTTTGTGATTTATCTGGGGATTCAGATCGCCCAGGTGGTCACCATCATCGTGCCGGGCGAGGTGTTGAACGTCTGCGGCGGATTCATCTACGGTACGCCCCTGGGGTTCTTCCTTTCCTGGATCGGGATCATGGTGGGGTCGGTGATCGCTTTTTACCTTTCCCGCTCCCTCGGGAGGGACTTCATCTCCAGGATCATACCGGAAAAGCAGATCAAAAAAGTAGAGGAGCTGCTCAATTCCACCAAAGGGACGGTGGGGCTGTTCGTGATCTGCATGATCCCCCTCATCTCGAAGGATACTCTGATCTATGTCGCCGGTCTGACGCCGGTGAAGCCCTCTAGGATGCTGACGATCTATGGATTGACGCGCATCCCGGGGAATTTGATCTGGGTGTCCGTGGGGGCGAACCTGTATGCCGAGGATACCGTGGGGCTGATTCTGACCGCCGTGGCCATGGCGCTTTTTGTCCTCGCCGGGTTTTTGCTCAAAAGAAGGATGGATAAAAAGAACGCCGGCTGATCGAAAAAGCGCATCATGAAACGCCGCCCGAAGGATTCGGGCGGCGTTTCGTTTGCTTCAGAGTTTTTTGAGGACTTTGGGAAGCAGCTCATACATGTTCCCGACAACGTATCGATGAGCCGCCGAGAAGATCGGCGCGTTTTCATCCGAGTTGATGGCGATGATCTTCTTGGCGTTGCCGATTCCCGCCCGAAACTGCACGGAACCGGAAATTCCGCAGGTGATGAGCAGGTCCGGGGCCACAGAGGTGCCGGAAAGGCCAATTTGTGCGGAGAGGGGCATCCAGCCCTTTTCCACCAAAGCTCGAGAAGATGCCAAGGCCGCCCCCATTCTTTTTGCGCAGTCCTGAAAGAAGGCCAGATCCTCTTTTTTGGTCACCCCGTTGCCGATGGCGAGGATAATTTTGGCTTCCGAAAGGCCCTGTTCCGCGGGGGATTCCTGGCGGTCGACGACCTTGATCCGGGAGGAAAGGGCGGCTTCGGGCGTTTTGCATACGCGAACTTTTGGCGCCGGGCCGTCACCCCTGATGGCGGCGGGCATCACGCCGCTTCGGACGGTGACCATCTGGGGTCGGGTGTTTTTCGTCACGATCCGGGCCATCACGTTGCCCCCAAAGGCGGGGCGAACCTGGGCGAGCAGCCCTTCTTCATTGATGAACAGCTCCGTGCAGTCCGCAGTCAGCCCGGTTTGGAACTGAACGGCCACCAGGGGCGCAACGGTGCGGCCTTCGTTCGTCGCTCCGATGAGCAGGACGGCGGGCATCAAGAGTCGCACGCAATCCGCCAGCGCGGTGGCGTAAGCGTCCGCTTTGAAGAACCCGAAGCAGGGATCGTCGTAGACGAACACGCTGTCCAGCCCGAAGCCAGCGAGCGATTCAGCCAGGGGGGTGACGCCGGCGCCGATCAATACCGCCGAAACTTTCTGGTTGTTTGCAGAACCGTCCCTAAGGCGCAGGGCAGCGCCGATCATCTCGTAGGAAACGGGCAATAAGCAGCCGTTTTGGGCCTGAAGATAAACCAAAAATCCGGAACAATCCCCAGGGGAAAGGATGGCCTGGGAAGCGGGTGCGGCTTGAAGGGTCAGCGCCTTTGTGGGGCAGACGTCAACACAGGCACCGCAGGCGCGACAACCATCCAAAAGGTCGATTCTGCTTTTTTTTGTGGAAAACGCCAGTGCCCCAAAGGGGCAGGCTTCCACGCACTGCCCGCAAAGGATGCATGCGTCGTGTTCAATCTTCAGCATAGCGCCCTCCCGACCCTGTTTAATTCATGGGCGATTTCCAACGCGATCTCCTCCGCTTCGCCTTCGATGCGCACGCCGCGTGTGAGGGCTTTGGGCGGGAAAATCCGCTCTACGGAGGTGGGCGAACCAAGCAGCCCATAATGCTTGGGATCGCTGTCTGCAAGATCGGCAAGACTCAGGACGGTGATGGGGAGTTTTGCCGCGGCGAGCTTGCGCTTTAAGGTGGGGGCTCTGGGTACGCAGCTGGATTTATCCACCGCGATCAGGCAGGGAAGGGGGAGCTTGAGGGTTTGGGAACCGTTCGTCAGCGCCTGAGAGACCGAAAGTTCTTCTCCATCCAAGCCGAAGGCGCTGACGAAAGTCGCGCCGGGCACGCCCAGCCAGCCCGCAATGGCGGGACCCACCTGGGCGGTGTCCCCATCTGTGGTCTGACGGCCGCAAACGAGCACATCTGCCCCCCCAAGGGCTGTGATCGCTTCTGCAAGCGCGCGGGAAGTGGCGAGCACATCCGCTCCGGACAGCGCCCTGTCCGAAAGCAGCACGCCGGTATCCGCCCCCATGGCCATAGCGAAGCGCAGTTCCTTTTCGGCGGAGGGCGGGCCCATGGTCAAAGCGGTCACGCTGCCCTCGCCCCGTTCTTCCCGAAGGCGCAGGGCGGCTTCGATGGCGTAAGCGTCATAGGGGTTTAGCCGGGTTTTTGCGGTCCCTCGGAGCAATACGCCCTTTTCGGGATCCATCCGCACCTCCGATGTGGCGGGAACCTGTTTGATGCATGCAATGATCTTCATAATACAACTCACCGATTAAAGCATGTTGTGGGGATTGAGGATTCCAGCGGGATCGAAGAAGCGCTTGATCTGCCGCATCAGCTCCAGTTGGTCTTTTGGAAGGAGTCTTTGAACCAAATCCCGCTTGAGCTTGCCCACCCCGTTTTCGGCGACGATCAAGCCTCCCTTTTGGGCAGTTTGCGCTGTGAGATCAAACAGAAATTCTGCGCCTTTTTGGTACTCATCCTCATTCTTCGGGATCAAATTGATATGGAAGTGCTTTCCCCCGCCGTGGCCGAAAAGGGCATACTCCATGCCCAGAGTTTCGAGCTTTTGCGTCAGTTCGGGCAGCAGCTCGGAAAGGGTAGCTTCCTCTTGGCACACGTCCGCCGCCTGCTTGGTGAGCATGGGGGAATGGATCCGGCCGATGTCGATCATGCTGTTCACCGCTTCCGGCACAGCGTGGCGCAAGAGCCTGAATTTTTCGATTTCATCTGCCGTATCCGCTGCCCAGGTGGCGTCTTCGTTGCCTCCGGCTTCGCAAAACAGCTCCAGCATTTCGCCAAGGGCGGCTTCGGCGTCCTCCGGAGTTTGTGCGCAAAGCTCTGCGATCACCGCGCAGGCGGCACGATCGGGGAAGTCGGGAATAGAGGCCAGCCTGGTTTGCTTGTCGCGGAAGGCGGAAAAGAGGGCGAGAGAGCGGCCGTCCAGGTATTCCAAAGCGGAAAGGGAGCAGTCCCACCCGTCTTTTGCCGTGAGCAGAGCGTCCATAAACGCCGCGGCGTCTTCGACGGACTCCAAGAAGAAGACGACGCTCCAATTGACCTTTGGCTTTGGTATCAGCCTGAGCCAAAGCTGTTCCACCACGCCCAGCATCCCCTCGCTGCCGGCGAAAAGGTCCACAAGATCAGTGCCTTCCCGGGGCTGAAGGGGTCTGAGCAGCGGCGCGCTGTCAGGGAAGGAAACGAAAAGGCGCTCACCGTTGGGCAAAGGGCAGCAACCGTTTTCGTCGAAGACAAAATTCCCCCGCTCGATGTGCCAAAGTTCGCCGTTGGCCAGGCGAATGTCGATCGCCACGGTATTGTCCCCCGTGTGGCCGTAAAGCAGGGATGCGGGGCCGCCTGCGTTGGTGGCGAACATGCCGCCGATGGTGGCGGTGTCTTCCGTCGGGTCGGGCGCGAACATCATGGCCGGAGCGCTTTGAAAGCGTTCCAGCGCTTTGAGGGAGGATTCCGACCAGCCCTCGGTGTCGAAGGCCTTTTTGTCAAGTGCGCTCCTCATGTCGGAAAGCAGCGTTCCCGGCCGGACGGCGATGGAAAATCCGTCCGGTTCTTCCCGAAGGCCGCAAATGCCTGCAAAGCCTGCAAGGTTGAGCGCCTTGCTGTCGCGCGGGACGCAGGCGCCGGCAATCCCCGTTTTTGCGCCCTGAAGGGTGAAGGGTTCGCCCGCGGCGATGGCGGCGGCGATGTCCTCTTCGCTTTTTGCCAGGATGACGCCGGTGCATGCGCCGGTCAGGCGGGACTCGTCCCGGGCGTACTCGCCAAATAGAATATCGCTCATATCATGAACCTTTCTGTTCGTGCTCTTTGATGAGCCTTGTCAGCTCGTTTGCAAATTCGACGCAGTCGCAGACCGCGCCTGCATCGCACATTCTGAAAATGGTGGCCTTTTCGTCGGTATTTACGGCGATCAGCAGTCCGCTATCCCGTACCCCTGCCGTAAATGCCCGGGCGCCGGACGCGCCGAGGATCAGGCAGAGTTCCGGCTTGATGAACGAGCCGGAAATGCCCACGAGCTGGCTGTGGTCGATCCAGCCGTCAATCGCCGCGGGCCGTGTTCCGCCAAGGTCGGCGCAAAGGGCGTCGGCCAGATCCCGGGCGGATTGCATGTTTTGCGCGCGGCCCATCCCGTGCCCGCAGACCACCACCCGTTTTGCAGATTTCAGGCCTGTTGTCACCTTCGCGGGAAGGAGGACGGCAGCGCTGTCGGCTTCCGTTGCGGCAACCTCGTGGGAAAGATCCATCCTGCGAACCCGGGGCGAATACGTTTCCGGGGCGCTTTCCGGTAAAGCGGGGGGAAAATCCCCGGGAATGACGGTGAAGATCCCAGGACGCCCGGCATGCACCAAGGGCAGTTTCAGCTCGGCGGTCAGATTCGCGTTGTAGGATGAGCGGCGAAGAACAAGGGCGTCGTCCTGCCGCTGGAAACCGCGGACCTCCGTCATGCACGCTGCCATGTTGCCCAAAGCGACGCGCAGGGCCAGCTCTCTGGAACGGATGCCATCTTCAAACAGCAAAAAATCGGGCTGTTCGGCATTCAGGACCGAAAACAGCGCTTTTGCAGCTTCAGCACAGCGGTCTGTGGGCTTTTCAAAAAACGCGGGGCACAGGGCGAAAAGGACGTCCGCGCGGAGTTCTTCGGCCTTGTTCAGCACCGCTTCTTTGCAGTGTTCTTCGGCTTCTTTTGAGGAGCAAAGCACCCAAAGCGTCCAAGTGTTTGCGCCGGCCTGTCTGGCCGCCGAGACCATCCCCGAAAGGGAAGCGGCGTATTCCTTGAAGTCGGATTCCCCAAAGGAGGGTATGCGGTCAGCGTAAAGGGCGATCGCGGCGTTCATCCCAGCACCCCCTTGATGTGTCGTTCAAAAATCTTGGCTGCCATTTCTGTCGGGGAAGCGCCGGCAAAGAGTTCGCACTGCCTTTCGTCGCGCTCCCGAATCAGGGAGTTAAGTTCCCATCCGCTGGACCTGGTGGGACTGGACTGGAGCTGTTCCGGGGAATAGGATTTTGTGGCCAGCTTTTCCCGGAGGGTGGGCATGCGCAGATAAGAACGGGTGGTGTTGCCCATGGTCAAGACGAGGGGCAAAACGGCATCTTGGACGCAGATGCCTTCGTCCAGCGCATGGGTGACGCGGATGGTGCCCTGCATATGACCAAAAGTCAGCTCCACGACGTCGGTAATGATGTCCATTCCCAACAGGTTTGCCACGCCAAAGGGCACGATCCCGCTGTTCCCCGGAGGAGCCTGTTTGCCGGCAAGGATCAGATCGAATCCGCCGTCGTTTTTCACAAAATCTGCGATGATAGAGGCGGTGGCCATCGGATCGAACCGAAGGTCCGCATCGGTCTCGATCACGCAAACCCGGTCGAACTTGATGGCGGGAAGGTTTTTCAAAATGTGTTCGGAATAGCCGGGGCAGACCGTCAGTGCAGTATGCTGCACCTCTTGGCCAGCGGCGATCAGCTCATCCCGAAGCAGAAGGGCGTTTTCCAGGGCGGCTTCGTCAAAACAGTTCAATATCCGTTTGCAGTAACTGGTATCCGGGGGATTGCTGCCCAGGTCTTCCCAGTCGCTTGGCAAAACGTCGTCGAAATCGTCGATGATCTTGAATGCCGTCAGTATTTTGATCATGTCAGGCCTCCGGAAGGGAAATGCAGACTAAAGATAATTTACGGAATAACGTACTATAGGTCGAAAAACAATGACGCTTACGCGTATCTTTCTTAAACAAATAACATAAGGGTGAGAAGATGTCAAGCAAACGGGGGCTTTCGGGGCGGTGCAGTGATTCTGCCTTACCCGAAAAATGAGAATATTTATTTTTGGGTATTGACAACGGCGGTCCCGGTGGTTAAACTTGCATATTAAGGGATCACCCGTTATTTTTAGAAGCCATTCGTACGGTAAACCATACATTACATCCGAAACAGACTTCTATCTATCAACCCTAACGACAAAATACACACAGAACGGAATGCACAGACGGAATAGATGCAAAATGTACGGAATAAATTACTCTTAAAGGGATCGTCCTTCAAGCGGTCATAGATGCTCCTCGGCATATTAGCATAGCGCGTTACATCCATTCGATAAATCTTGTGATGGAAGGTGAAAGAATGCTCGAACAACTGGAACACGCGGTAAACGAGATGCTGGCCCAGCATTTCCCGAACGAGAAGGTTCACACCAAGGTTGACGACAGGGCAATTGCCACCCTCTATGGGGAATGCAGTTCCTGGGACGCTTTGATAGACATCGGTCATGCAGCTGCGCGTTACCCCGGAATCCGCAATGCTGTCAGCGAAATGACGGTGAAGGGCCTCGTCATCCCCCAAAGGGACTACGCTCCCTACGTTCAAAAAGGCAGAAGCATCGGCGTGATCGACGAGGTGGACGTCGTGATCGTCGGCGCGGGCATCGTCGGCTGCGCCATCGCCAGAGAGCTCTGTAAATACAATCTGAAAATCGTCGTCGTGGAAAAGGAAGACGATGTTGCCGCGGGCGCTTCGAAGGCGAACAATGGCTGCATCCACCATGGGATGGACTGCAAGCCCGGCACGCTGAAAGCCGAGCTCAACGTCAAGGGCAACCGCCGGTATTCCGACTGGGAGCGGGAACTGAACATCGGCTTGAAGCGGCTTGGCTATCTGGAAGTCATCACCGACCTGGATGATCTGCCGCTGCTTGTGAAGCGGTTCCACGCGGGCCTGTTGAACGGCGTGGACGGCATCACCATGGTGGACGGCGCGCGGGCCAAGGAAATCGAGCCCGGCCTTGTGGAACAGAACATCGACGCCAAGGCCGCCCTCCACATGCCTTCCCACGGATTCGTGGAGACGCCTTATGTCTGCGTGGCGCTGGGCGAAAATGCGGTGGAAAACGGCGTGAAGTTCATGTTCAATACCATCGCTTGTGCTGTGGACCTGAGCGGGGATAAGATTGACGCCCTGGTGACCAACAAAGGAATCATCAAAACCAAATTCCTGATCAATGCGGCGGGTGTTTACGCCGACGATATCGCCAAAATGGCGAAGGACTGGATCTACACGATTCACAACAGAAAGGGCACCATCGCAATCTTTGACAAGGCTACCCCCCCGGCGTTTCGAGGCGGCGTGGCCATTGCCACCGGACTGGTCAAGGCCGGCAAACTCGCGGAATCCAAGGGCGGCGGCATGCACCCCACCCCGGAAAACAACCTGCTTTGCGGCCCCTCCGCCAAAGAGGTTCCAGACAGGGAAGACACAGAAACCACCCAGGACGGCCTGGATTATGTGATGTCCGGCTGCCATCAGGACCCCAACTCCACCAAGGCGGATATCATCAAGATCTTCTGCGGCGCAAGGCCGGCGGATTTTAAGGAAGATTTCGTCATTGAGCCTTCCGAAGTGACCAAGGGCTTTATCCATGCCGCCTGCACCCAGTCCCCCGCTGTGGCATCCGCCCCGGCGATCGCGGACAGGGTGGTGGGCTTTGTGGTGGACGCCATCAGGGCAGAGGGCGGAGACATCCACATTCGCGAGGACTATAACCCATACAGGGCAAAGCCCGTGGAGTTTCGCCATATGACCCGGGAGGAGCAGGCGAAGCTGATCGAAAAGGACCCGCGCTACGGCCGCATCATCTGCCGTTGCGAACAGGTCACCGAGGGCGAGATCATCGACGCCCTGCGCTCACCGCTGCGGCCTGGTTCGATCAACGCCATCAAGTTCAGAACCAGGGCGGGCATGGGGCGCTGCCAGGGCGGATTCTGCCAGCCCAGGGTGCTGGAAATCATCGCCAAAGAGCTGGGATTGGATCCGACGGAGGTCACTCTGGACGGAGAAGGATCCAACATCCTGCTTCAGGTTGGTCGACCGGATGCAAAGGATGAGGGGAGGTGCTGAAGATGAAGGAACTTCACGTTGACGTTGCAATCATCGGAGGCGGCCCCGCGGGACTGGCTGCAGCCATCGAAGCCCATGACGGCGGCGCAGAAAAGGTGCTGATTCTGGAGCGCGATCTGGACCTTGGCGGCATCCTCCAGCAGTGCATCCACGATGGTTTTGGCCTGCACCGTTTCGGGCAGCGCCTTTCGGGCACCGAATATGCCCAACGATATGTAGACATGGTGGCCGAGCGGGAAATCATGGTCAAGCTGGACACCATGGTGATCGAGTTGACCGACGACCGCACGATTTATGCCATCAACCCCAAGGACGGCATGATGCGCATCCAGTGCAAGGCCGTGATTCTGGCCATGGGGTGCCGGGAGCGCACCGCCAGCCAGGTGTTTATCTACGGAACCCGGCCAGCGGGCGTGTTGACCGCGGGGGCCGTGCAGCGCTACATCAACATCGAAGAATACCTTCCGGGTAAGCGCGCCGTCATCCTGGGTTCGGGAGATATCGGCCTGATCATGGCCCGCCGCATGACCCTCGAAGGGGTCCATGTCGAAGGTGTCTTCGAGGCGATGCCCAATCCCGGCGGGCTGACGAGGAACATCGTCCAGTGCCTGCACGATTACAATATCCCCCTTCACCTGTCCACGACGGTGGTGCGGGTGCATGGCAAGAAGCGCATCGAGGGAGTGACGGTGGCCAAGGTGGGTTCCGACTTCCGCGCTATCGAGGGAACGGAGCAATTCATTCCCTGCGATCTGCTGGTGCTCGCCGTCGGGCTGATCCCGGAAAACGAGCTTTCCAGGGGCGCAAAGGTCGAAATGGACCCAAAGACCAAGGGTCCGGTGCTGGACAACAACATGATGACCAGCGTTCCCGGAATCTTTGCGGCAGGAAACGTCGCGGTGGTTTTTGACCTTGTGGATTACGTTTCCGCTTCGGGCGTGACCGCAGCGAGGGGCGCGCTGAAGTTCATCCGGGGAGAACTGAAGGAAAATCCCGCGTACTGGGCGGTTATGGCAGGGGAAAACGTCAATTTCGTCGTTCCCCAAAGGGTGCGAGGGGACGCTTCCGAAGAAACGAACTTCTATCTTCGCGTGAAGCGTCCGCTGACCAAAGTGCAGCTTCTTTGCGAGGAGGGCGAACGGATCATCGCAAAGAAGCGGGAAACCCACGCCGCCCCGCCGGAGATGATGGCGTTTTCCGCGCAGGCAGAGGGGAAAGCCGACATACTGGTTAGCGTGAAGGAGGTTTGAGCCATGGCTGAATACACCTGCATCGTCTGCCCGAACTCCTGCCTGATCACGGTGGAGGAAGGGCAAGAGGGGCTGATGATCACAGGCCATAAATGCAAGCGCGGCGTGGCCTTCGCCACCGCCGAGCACACTGCACCCACCCGGATGCTGACCTCTACGGTAAAACTCACCGGGGCAAGGATTCGGCGGCTTCCGGTAATGACCACCGGCGAAGTGCCCAAGGCGAAGCTGTTCGAATGCCAAAAAGCGCTGTTTTCCGTCTCGGTCCGCTCCCCGGTCAAGTGTGGTGAAATCGTGGTCAAGGATCTTTGCGGCACGGGGATTGACGTCGTCGCGACCCGAAGCATTTCCGAGCATCAAGAAGCCTGAGTTTTGCGGTCATACCGCGTTATTGAATGGACGGTCATTTTATTGTATCATTTAAATAACATCTTCAGCGCTCTGCGAATCAAGCTGAAAAGAGGAATAAAATGACCGATTCCACGCAATTTTATCAAAAAAATGGGCTGGTTATCATCTTGCTGTCCAGGGATCTTCTGAATCTTTCAGAAGGGGACAGGATGACCCCCATCGCCGAGTACGAAAAGCGCTTCGGCTTCTCCCGCTGGACCATTCAGACCGCCATACGGTTTCTGCTAGACAATAACTGCGCGAGATTTGTCAAGCGAGGGCCAAAGGGAACGTTTGTCTACGATCTGGATTACAAGAAGCTCTGGAGTTATACGGGATGGGACCCTTTGCTCGGCCTTGCGCCCCTGCCTTCCAGCCGGATCCACGATGCGTTGCTCACCGGCCTTTACGAGGTGTTCGACGGAACGAAAGTGCCCTTTAATTTGAGCTATATGCTTCCCGGAAGCCGGCGCTTCGAAGCGTTGAACAGCAAGCAGCGCCACTTCATTATCACCACCAAGCTCGCCGCCAGACTGATGAAGGAAAAATATCCGAAAATCAGGATCGCGGTGGAACTTACCGGCAGTAAGTATTGTGAACCGTACAAACTGTATTTTTCAGACCCGGAGGAAAACAGGATCAGGCCGGGGATGAAGGTCGCGATCTATGAAGCGGCCATCGAACAGAGCTACATATCCGAACGCGCCTACCAGGGTGTGGATGTCGTCCGCGTTTACGGCAACTATCACGACTGCGTGAACTGGCTGGAATCAAAAGAGGTGGACGCCCTTGTCCAACGGAGCGACGTTATCCCCTGGGATGGCGTAAGCCTCAGCCATCTCGGACTGGACGACGAAGTCACCACGCCGGTCATTCTGGTGGATAGCGACAATTACGGTATCGAAAAACTGATTTCCAGGCATGTGGATACCAAAAAGGTCGCGAGGATTCAAGCGCTGGCGCTGTCCGGAACACACAAAACGCGTTACTTCTGATCCCGGCCGCTGTTGTGGCATGGGTTCAGTTTGAAACAATCAGGTTTTATTAAAATCCATCTCACAACATGCAACGGAGGGAATCATGCTAAAAGAGATTACGGCCAACGCGATCAAGGCAATTGTCGGCGATGAAAACGTTATTACCAGCGACGAGAAGATACTTGCGCTTGACCCAATTCTGAACAGCGCTTATCAAAAGGCATTCAGTTACAAGCCTGAATTCATGCCCCTTTGCTACGTCAAGATCCACAGCACCGAAATGGCGTCCAAGGTGTTGGCCTATTGCAACGAGAACGATATCCACGTGATCATTCGCACCGGCGCCAGCAGTTCGGAAGGCCAACTCAAGGTCATTGATGACCGTACGATCATCCTGGACGGCTCTCCGATGAACAAGATCATCAAAATCGACCCGGTGAACATGATGGCCACCGTCCAGTGCGGCACGCCCCTGGTGGAGCTTGAAAACAAGGCAAACGAACTGGGTCTGACCACCGGCCACAGCCCTCAGTCCCAACCGATGGCTCAAATGGGGGGCCTGGTCGCGACCCGCTCCATCGGCCAGTTTTCCACCTATTACGGCGGCATCGAGGACATGGTCTGCGGCATGGAAGGCGTCCTTCCCAACGGAGAGGTTTTCCGCATCCGTCCTGTTCCCCGCCGCGCAGCAGGTCCCGACCTTCGCCACCTCATCATCGGCGCAGAGGGCACCATCGCCTTCATGACGGAAGTGACCGTCAAGCTGTTCCCCTATTATCCGGATGACATGTGGCGGAACGGATACATCGTCAAGACCTTCAGCGAGGGCCTCAAGATCATCCGCGAAATCATGGTCAAGGGATACAAACCCTCCGTCGTCCGTCTGTATGACAAGGCGGACGTGGACCACAACTACGGTTCCGTCAAGCTCAAGGACGAGGAAGCCTTCATGTTCTTCTCCTGCGAGGGCCCCGCTGATGTGACTGCGGTCAGTGGCGCAGCCATCCACAAGATCTGCATGGAACACGGCGCAGAGGATATCGGAACCAAGGCCGTGGACCACTGGTTCATCCACAGGAACGACCTTTGCGACTACATCGGCACGGAAAAGGAGCGCCAGCGCTTCCGCGAAACCGGAATCGCCTATGCCACCATCGAAATCTGCGCCGATTGGGAAGAGATTGAAAAGATCTATTACGACGCGATGGAGTACGTTCCGAACAAGGTTCCGAACCTCACCATGTTCGGCGGTCACGTATCCCACAGCTATATCAACGGTACCAATATCTACTTTGTATACAACATCAAGATGTCCTCCCCCGAGACTTCGGACCTGGAGTACTGGGCCGTCATGGACGCGGTCTGCGACGTGGTGCTCAAGTATCCTTCTGCGACGATTGCCCACCACCACGGCGTCGGCAAGGCCCGCGTGCTCAGGATCAAGGAAGAACTGGGTTCCTCCTATGTCCTGATGCGCACCATTAAGGACTCCTTTGACCCCAAGGGAATCATGAACCCCGGGTGCCTTGTGCCCCTTGAAAAATAGCCTCTTCGTCTGACCTCCCTTTGCGACTCTTCTCCCTCGCATGCCCCGGACAAAGCCGGCACAGGCTTTGTTCGGGGGTGCGACACACCGAAACCAACGTTCATTTCCATTCCAGTGCAAGCATAAACTTCAAAAAACTTATACTTTTCACCGCATCCACAATTTCTGGTGGATAAAGCAGCACTTTTGTAAATTGACAACAAAAAACAGTATGGAAAAAAGTACTTATAATCCTTAACGGATGTTCTTTGCTCCTTTTTGTGCTTCCTTCAACTCCTGGTGACTGAGTACGGACATGGATGCAACCAGCCTCGATTCTTAAAGTTATTCATTCAAAGTCTTCAACCTTTCCCCAGGCCATTCAACAGTTTTCTTTGGTGCGGAAAACGCGCCTGGAAAATATCAAACAGCGTAGTACAAACCCAAATCAATGCGAGAAGGAGAGTATCATGAGAAACCACATCCTCGTAATCGACGAAGGCACGACAGGTACCCGCGCACTGATATTTGACAAGAACTTCAACATCGTCAGCGTAAGTTACACAGAGTTCACCCAGTACACGCCCGCGCCAAACATGGTGGAGCACGACTTCGAAG
>JBMNTV010000013.1:0-39266 GCA_050945915.1 Christensenellales bacterium | reverse complement strand
GGTGGACATCATCGCCGCACGCACCATGAACAGAGAAAAGGGGGACGTTACTGCGTTCCTCGCGGCAGTAGCCAAGAGTTGCCCGGAAACGGAAATCCTGACCCAGCCGGAGGACAGGCTGATCATTTCCCACGGGTGTTATCCAAAAGAGTACAAGTGGTTGCGCCAGGGGGCGTATCCCTATGTGACGGACGCGGTGCTTCGCCCTGCTTCCGAAGGGGAAATTTCCGCGATTCTGAAGCTCGCCAACGAACAGAACATCGCGGTCATCCCCTATGGCGGGGGAAGCGGCATCGTGGGCGGCACGATTCCCTATAACGGGGAGATCATCATCGACACCAAACGGCTCAAGAGCTTTTCCATCAACCCCATCAACTGCACCGCCACGGGGGGCTGCGGCCTGACGGGTGCGGAATTCGAAAACCTGCTGAACGAGCGGGGTTACACCTGCGGCCATTATCCCCAGTCCTTCCAGAGCGCGGTGCTGGGCGGCATGGTGGCGACCCGGGCGATCGGCACCTTCTCCACCAAGTACGGAAAGATGGACGACATGGTCACCGGACTCACCGTCGTGTTGCCGGACGGCGACGTGCTGACCACCCATCCCGCGCCCAAGCGCTCCACCGGGCCGGAGCTGACCCAGCTCTTTTTGGGCAGCGAAGGGGTTTACGGCATCGTCACCTCCGTCACCATGCGGATTTACCCCATCGCGGAAAAGCGCATCTTTGCCACATACACCTTCCCCACGACGGAGGACGGTCTTTTCGCCATCCGCAACTTTGTGCAGCGGGGCCTTAAACCCGCCGTCGTGCGCCTGTACGACGAGGAGGAGGCCGCCCACAAGATCGAACACTATGGGTTTGAAAAGGATTTCGCCCTCTTGATCCTCGTGTTCGAAGGGTATGCTGAAATGACCGAGCTGGAAGCGAGGAAAACCCACGAAATCTGCCTGGCGGCCGGCGGGATCGACAAGGGCGAGCTGGCGGCTCGGGAATGGTTCGCAACGCGGTTCTCCACCAAGAAGATGCTGGATTACGACGTGATCACCGGTGGCACCGCCGACGCCGTCGAGGTTGCCGCCCCCTGGGACTGCATCGGGACCGTCTGGAAGGAGATGCGAAAAGCCTTAAAACCCTTGTGCGCTTCTTTGGACTGCCATTTTTCCCATGTGTACCACACCGGCGCCAGCGTGTATGTGATCTTCCATTCGCTGACCGGCGGCGACGATCACGAAGGCGAGGCCCGTTACGACGAATGCCTGAGGATCGCTGTGGAAACCAGCCTGAAATACGGCGGCAACGTCTCCCACCACCACGGCGTGGGAACGGCCAAGGCGGAATGGATGCACCTTGAGCACGGCGAAGCGGGCATGAAGGTCATGCGCGCCGTCAAAGACGCACTGGACCCCAAGGGAATACTGAACAAAGGAGTGCTGGGACTATGAGGAGCTTTACCCTGGAAAACATGGCCGCCTCTGTCGATCGCCAGACGATCCACATGGACCAGGGCGTCTGTTATAACCCGGAATACCTGGCTTTTGGCGCCATGCGTCACTACCCCTCCCGCATTGCCCAGATCGCCCGGGCAGTCTGGAGGGGCGAGCTTGAACCAACGGAACACGGGGCGCACACCGTCTTTACCCCCATCCTGTCCGGACTCGGGGAGCGGTGGCAGAATTTCGGCGAAGACCGGAACGAGTATTTGATCGTCAGCTTCCTTTTTCGCGAACTGTTCGTGAAAAAGGGCTTCAAGAAGGACGCGGCGGATGCCCTTCGTCAAACCATCGAAGAAAACGGCGGCCACATCGTCCCCAGCGGCGATGCGGAGTGCGCCCGCTACAACGACTTCATCCCCACGGCACAGGACAGTTCCACCTGTCTGTTCATCGACGATGCGACCTTTGCCTTTGCCTCCGAACACGCCTATGAGCTGGGCGCGTTCCTGAAGAAGAAGGGGATCGAGGTGCAAAGGGACTTCGGGCCGTATTTTGTCGGGTTCGAATACTTCGCAACAGGCCTGATCGACGAGGGGATCCAGCACCTTCGCGCCTTGGTCAACAAGCTGGAGGGCAGCGGGGTGCATACCGTCATCACCCTGAGCGGCCAGAGCCAGTTCGTGCTGACCACCCTTTGTTCCGCCCTGGGCATTGCGCACGGGCTCCGGGTGCGGCACATCCTGGAATACGCGGACGAGATGGCGATTGCCCGGGCGTATCTTTTGCCCGGCAGCTTCTGTTGCCGCTATTTGCCCCACGTCCTCAAAAGGATCGACGAGCTGACGGCGACGGAAGGCGAGCGCAGAATCAAAAACACCAAGGAGTTCCTGCCCCTGATCGAAAATGGCAGGCGGGTCAACCTGCCCAATATATGGCTTGCGCCCCTTTGCCCGGAATACGTCGCCTTTGGCGGGGATGAAGGGGTGAACAAGGGGATCCTGGAAAACGGAATCAAAGAGATTCGGCGCTGCGGGTATTCCCAACTGGTGGTCTTCGATCCCTTTGAGTTCATGGCGGCAAAATCCGCCGGGCTCAAACCTGTGTACTACCTGTCCCTGATCCGATAACCTTGAACGCCGTCCGGATTACTGATAAAATGACAAGAGAAGGGGGGAGCCGCAAGCCCGGCGTGGATACCGTTGCCGCTTGTGCGGCCGCATGCCAGGTTTTGCGGTTTTCCGGGCGGCGTTCTTTATCATGACGGGATTCAAAACGCCCGAACGGGCAGCGCTTTTGCCCGCGACCGGTGAAATACTTGTGTTGTGCGAAAAAGCCCCCGTGGAAAAACGGGGGCATTGTGATAGGAGTGAAGGGCATGCTGACTATTGAGCGGAGGAAGAGCATTCTGGACAAGCTCTACCGCGACGGGTCCGTCAAAGTCAACGAGCTGGCCACGCTGTACGGCGTGGGCGGGGAAACCATCCGCAGGGACTTGAAGGCGCTTGCGGCGGATTGGGATATTTCTGTGGTGTACGGCGGCGCGTACCTCAATAACAAAGCTGCCGTGGGCAGCGTTCAGGAGGAGAACATCGTCCACAAGCGCAAGGAGAATTACGAGGCAAAGCAGATCATCGCGAAAAAGGCCGCGGAACTGGTCGTTCCCGGGGACGTCATCGCCATCAACTCCGGCAGCACCGTGGAGTACATTCTCGACTATCTGGGCGGCAAAACCCCGCTTTCCATCGTCACGCTGAACGTCAACCAGGCGGCCAAGGCGTCATTGATTCCCGGGGTGGACGTTTACCTTCCCGGCGGGAAGGTGCGCTCTTCCTCCGGCATGACCATCGGGCCGGACGCCGGGGATTTTATCCGCAACTTTACCATTAACAAGTGCTTTTTCGGGATTTCTGCGGTCAGCCTTTCCCGGGGCATCACCCATCCGGTCATGGAGGAAGTCCCCAACAATAGGGCGTTGCTCTCTGTTTCGGAAAAGGTCTACGTTGTGGCGGATTCCTCCAAGTGCGATAAGCACTCCCTGTACAGCATGGCGAAGCTGGAGGAGGTGGACGCCTTCATCGTGGACGACGCGTTCCCGCAGAGTTACAGAAAATACATGGCCTTAAACGGCATCGAAGTTCTTTAGAATCAAAAAGCCGCAAAGGAAAACCCGGGAAGCGATGCTCCCGGGTTTTTTGCATTGTGCGGTAGTTGTGCAGGATATGGTTGCTTGGGGTCACTTGATCGCCTCTGCAAGAGTTTTTGCCAGGGCGCGGACGTCCTTCAGGGCCTTTTCGTCCGGCCTGAAGCGCACCCTGAGGGTTCCCACCACTTTGAATCCCAGGCCGCTCAAACGCTGCTCGGCAAAGGGCACGCGCCTTCGCCGCTCCAGCCGTAAGAGCCGAAGACGATGGCCTTCCTGCCCCGCACCAGGGGGACGGACACGTGGCTCAGCGCGAGCCAGATGGGGGGCAGCGCGTCCGAGTTGATGGTGGGGGAGCCGAGGGCGAGGGCATCCGAAGTATGAATCCTCTTGGCCACTTCTTCCGAAGGAAGGTCCGCAATATCCACAAGGTCCGTCTCCAACCCCTGGGCGTTCAGTTCTTCGGCCACAGCTTTTGCCAGCTGTTCGGTGTATCCGTAGGAGCTGACATAGGGGATGAACACCTTCTTTTGCTCACCGGGACGGTCCAGCTCCCTGGACCAGCGGTCGTACAGCTCGATGGCTTCCAAGGGATCCTTGTCCAAAACAGGGCCGTGGGAGGGCAGGATCGCGGTGATCTTCAGACCGAGTTCCTTCAGGGTGCTGACGGCTTTTTTGGCGCTGGCAGCAAAGGGGGCCATGATGCAGTCGTAATAGTACCTGCGGGCGCCCTTGAAGCGGTCATCCGTCAGGCTTTCCAGCACGTTGAACGGCGCGAAGTGGCAGCCAAAAACGTCGCAGGTGAAGAGGGAGCCGGTGGTGTCGTCGTAAGTGAAGAACGTGTCCGGCCAATGGAGGAAGGGGGCAGAAATGATGCGAAGCGTCCGCCCGCCCAAGTCCAGCCCGTCCCCGTCCTTCACGACGGTGATGGGCAGCTCCCGGTGGGAGATGGAGGGGAGGTTCATCGAGCCGGGTTTGCTGCAGAAAACCTTCGCGTTCTTTGCGATGTCCAGCAACTGCGCCAACGTGCCGGAATGGTCCGGCTCGGTGTGTTGGATGATGATGTAGTCAATCTTTTCTGGGTCGACCACCTGGCGTATCAGCGCAAGGCTTTCTTCAAAGAAGCCGTCCCGTACGCAATCGATCAGGGCGATTTTTTCCCTGCCCTGCACCACATAGGAGTTGTAGCTCGATCCATCCTCGGTTTCCATGATCACGTCGAACCGCTTCATTTCGGGGTTCAATGCGCCCACCCAGAAGATGCCGTCGGCAATCGTCAGGGGCTTTTTAGGTTTGGTCAAAGGAATACCTCCTTTTTTTGGTGTAAAATGGTAGTAAGCCAAAATTAACTTTCTAAACAAGATGGTACCATGATTGTCGAAAAAAGAAAAGTTTTACTTGGAGATTTTTTCTTATCATGGTATTATGCCATTAGATCAGCGTGATCGAATACTAATGTGGAGGTACAAGCATGAAGTATCTTTGCCCCTGCGGCTACGTCTACGATCCTAAAATCGGCGATCCCGACAATGGCGTCGCTGCCGGCACCGCTTGGGAGGATGTTCCCGAGGATTGGGTTTGCCCCGTCTGCGGACTGGAGAAGGACGCTTTCGAGCCCATGGACGACTAACGTAAAGGACAGGTTTACCCCCGCGCCAGCGGGGGTTTTTTTGCGCATTTTACTCTTGAAGATCCGAAGCGGAGCGCGTATACTGATCGTAAACCAAGGTTAACTTAACAGGAGCGTGATATGAAAACAAAATTACTTTCTGTCGTTCTTGCCGCTGTATTGCTGCTTTTTGCTTTTGCAGGGTGCGCAGCGGAAAACAGCCAAGAAGAAAGCGAGGGCCCCATGTACCAAAAAATCACCGCCGCAGAAGCGAAGGAGCGGATGGAAGACAACCCGGATGCCATCATCCTCGATGTGCGCACCCGCGAGGAATACGAAGCGGGGCACATCGAAGGGGCGGTGCTGTTGCCGAACGAAAGCATCGGAGCAGACCTGTCTAAGGAATTGCCGGGCCTTGACGCCGAAATCCTGATCTATTGCCGCTCCGGCAACAGGAGCGCCCAGGCGGCGAAAAAGCTCGTCGATCTCGGGTATACCAATGTGTTCGATTTCGGCGGCATCATCGACTGGCCCTATGGCACCGTCAAAAAATAGTCTTTCCCGGGAAAGTGGTTTTACTCTGATTTTCCGGGGGAATGCGGCAAAGAAAAGAGGACCTTCAGCGGGCAGGACCGACGACGACCTGGCCCGGCCATGAAGGCCCTCGCCGCCTTTTGGGCGGAAGATCGGGCAAAAGGGCATTTTGCGACAAGTAGACCGTTACCCGAAAGGAGGGGCCTTTTTGCGTCATTTGATGGGGATGTTGGCAAGCCCGCGGACGTAGGGCAGGGGGTCCACCGCCTTTTCGTCGATGTAAAGCTCGAAGTGCAGATGTGGTTCGTCTGCGCTCTCTGCGATGGCGCTGTTACCCACGGCGCCGATTTCCGTCCCCGCACGCACCGATTCGCCCGCCGTCAGCTTGGGGAGCGCGTCGAGGTTGGCGTAAACGGAGCGCATATTGCCGTCGTGGCGTATGGTGATGGTATAGCCCATCATGATATCGTTCTCCACGGATTCCACCACGCCGTCCGCCACAGCGCGCACGGCGGTGCCCCTGGGTGCGGCGATGTCCAGACCCTTGTGGCTCGTCCACTGCTTGAGAGTCCTTGAATAAAGCAGCGTGGAGTCCGCAAAAGCTGTTAGTATCTCGCCTTCAACGGGGGCAAACAGCAGCTTATCCTCTTTGGGCGCCGCGGTGCCCTGTTCTTCGCTCTGTTTTGGCGTGGGCGTCGGCTCCAAAGTGGGGGTGGGGGTGGGGGTTTGTCTGCTTCCGTCGGTCATGGAAGCGGGCGGGGTGGGGATGACCACCGGGGTGGGCGTGGCGTTTTGGACCTGCTCAAGGGTCTGGTCGCCGGATTGGCGCGCCTGGCGGGCTTCCTCCTCGCCGTTGGGCAACTGGGCAAACGTCACAAAAGCGGTGATGCCCACCACCACCAGGCAGCCCAGCAGCACCAGATAAAAGCCCTTTTGCCGTATGAAATCACCGGCTTTTTCCTTAAAACCGCGTCCGTCTTGATCGAAGCGCATGGAGATACCTCCCTGTATTGGTATAGTCTTCATTATTGCCGCATTTGCTTCGATTGATACCGAGACGCTTGCAGAACGGTTGTTTCGTAACAAAAAAGGTGTTATAATGCCCCCTGAGGTAATTTTGTATGGATTTTGTCGCAATAGACTTTGAGACTGCCAACGGCAGCCGAAATAGCGCCTGTTCCCTGGGTGTTGTAATCGTAAAAAATGGGCGTATCGTTGACCGGCGCTATTCCCTCATCAATCCCCAGACCAGTTTTCAGCGGTACTGCACCTATATTCATGGCATTACCGAAAGCGCCGTTAAGAACGCCCCCACGTTTACGGATATTTACCCCGTGTTGTTTGATATGCTGGACGGCCAGGTGCTTGCTGCCCATAACGCCCCCTTTGACGTGGCCGTGTTAAAGGCCTCCTGTGACGGGCGTGGCCTTGCCGTACCCAACGTGGACCCGTTTTGCAGCGTGGAGATGGCCCGCATCGCCTGGCCGGAGCTTCCGCACCACAGGCTGAATACCCTGGCCGAGGAATTCGGGCTGGACCTTAGGCATCACAACGCCATCGGGGACGCCACCGCCTGCGCCCAGCTGGTGCTGCTTTGCGCGGATCAGTTCGGGGCGAACAACATCGCCGAGCTGCGCGGCATGCTCGCCATCAAGGACCGCAGGAACAAGGAGGAGGCCAAGGCAAGAAAAGCCCGGGAGGAAGCCGAAGCCGCCGCTCAAGCCGCCATCGAGCGGGACGCCGCCTTGCGGGAGGAGGCGAAGATCTCCGCCCTGTTTTAAGGCAAGGCGCTATGTTCAGCAGCGAGATGCCTTTTTGTGATGACGGATTTTCAAAAGACCCCTTGACGGGGTCTTTTTTGGTCGCAGGCAAGTCGAAACCCGCTCGCTCCTTTGTTCTTCCCGGCTTTCGCCAGCAAAAAGCGAGAAATGGGCTTTGTGCCTTCGCTTTTTTGCCGTGGGCAGGCAATTTGCCCCGAAACTTTTGCCCGGTTTCGAAAATAACAGTTGACAACGCCGGCAATACCCCGCATACTGAAGATGTATTCAAAAGAACTGCTTTATCTCGTTCGTCGTAGATCTTGCCGTTGATGATTTACGGGAACGGGTTTTCTTTTTTGTTTGGGTACAAGTAGATATTAAGGAGGTACCCAAATGTATAGTGGTACAGTAAAATGGTTTGATGCAGGAAAAGGCTACGGCTTTATCAGCAACGACAATGGCGGAGACGATGTGTTTGTGCATTTTTCTTCCATTGTGACGGAGGGATACAAGACCCTGATCGATGGGCAGAAGGTCATGTTTGACGTGGAGCCCGATCCCAAGAACAGCAGAAAGACCAGGGCCATCAACGTCCGTTTTGCCGAATAACCGAACGGAGCAAAGGCTCAGTGCCCCCGCCAGCTTCTGGCGGGGGGCTTTTTTTTTACTCGCTTGGTAGCCAAAGCGCTTGAATTTGCATCGAATACAGGCGTTGAACGTAAAATGAGTGCGCACCCAGCGCATGATAAAATAAAGAGCGATTGGGCAAAAATTAGGCAGGAGAGTGTTTTTTGGGGCAAAATGAGCACATTTTTGTGTTGGTTGAGCATAAGAAAAAGCCCCCAAACCTAGACGGTTAGGGGCTTTCGGGCTTTGGCGCGCCGGACAGGAGTCGAACCTACAGCCTTCTGGTCCGTAGCCAGATGCTCTATCCATTGAGCTACCGGCGCATCAGCCTTAACTATTATAGTGCGCATGCGACGGTTTGTCAACAGCTACGAACAGATGAATTGTTGGTTAAGGTGTCAGTACAACTGACGGCGGGCGGCCAACTCCCTGGCTTCACGGGTTATCTTTTCCTTTTTTTGCAGCGTTGCGCGCAGTTCAGCCAAATCGGGTTTGCTTTCGCGGCGCTTATTCTGCGCGGTTTTGATGACAAATGAAATTACATTCAATTTCATGACTCGCACTCCATCTGTAATGAGAATTCCGGTGCAAGCAGATCGTCCAGAGAGATCTGCAACACGCGGGACAGTCTGTAAAGGGACATGATATCGGGGCAGGAGCGCCCGTGTTCCCACTTGCTGGCGGCCTGGGGGGTAACGCCCATGAGCATGGCCAGCTCCCTTTGGGACATCGAGAGCATCAGCCTCAAAGTTCTTATTCTTTCACCCAGCGGGAGATCCATCTTCCATCATCCTTTCAAAGGTCAAAAGGCATAACAAAACAGCGGCATGATCTTGCGTCATACCGCTGTTGGCTGCTGATGGATTCAGGAAAACAGTCCCTTATTCCGATGCAGGACACAGAGGTACGGCGCATGGGTACACGACGGCATAGGAAACCATGCCGCGACCACGGTTGATCATCATATTGATCCCGTTATTGACCATTCCGGTTTTAACGATGCCTGTTATGGACATTCCCGTACCTCCTTTCACGAGTTTTCATTTTATGGCATAAGGCTACCACGATTTTCCTTGCAATGCAATCAATCATTGGTTGATTATCGGGATTTTGTCAATAAAATTTTCTCAAAGAACACTTTTTTCAATGGATGATACCCGACTGTAACGCTTTACGAAACCGGGCATGGGCGGTATAATGCACATAGTGCAAAAAAATGACAAAGACAAGACCCCTTTCTCGTTGACTGGTATACGAAATCATACATTCAATTCGGGCAAGCATTAGATGAAACATCGTAAGAAGGGAGAAATCATGGCCAACAAAAACAGAAGAACCGTCGTCATTACCGGCGGTGCCGGTGGCCTTGGCTTTGCCATCGCCCAGCGCTTTGCAGCCGGGGGCCACAACATCGCCATCGTCGATTATGACGCTGTGCAGGGCGAACAAGCGGCAAAAGAGCTCCGCGGGGAAGGGGAAATCGCCTTTTTCCAGTTCGACGTCACCAGGCTTTCCGAATGCGAGAATCTGATGAAGCGCATTTACGAGCATTTCGGCAGCGTGGACGTGCTGGTGAACAACGCGGGAATCTCTACCCACAGGGGAACGACGGAAACGATCACCGAAAAGGACTGGAACAAGATCCTCGGCGTCAATTTGAGCGGCCTGTTCTTCATGGCAAGGGCCGCGGCGATTTACATGCAGAAATCCGGCGGTGGCGCCATCGTGAACACCGCGAGCTTGCGGGCGTATCTCGCCACCGGGGACCGCACGATCTACGCCGTCACCAAAAAGGCGATACTGAGCATCAACGCAGAGCTTGCCGCCGACTACTGGCGCTATGGAATCCGGGTGAACTCCGTTTCCCCGGGCTATGTGCTGACGGAAATGACCAAGATTCACCTGCAGGAGGAAGGCTGGCTGGACAACCAGCTCAACATCATCCTGGCGGACAGGATGACCATGCCGGAGGATATTGCCGAGGTCGTCGAGTTCCTCGCTTCGGAGGATGCCATCGCCATCAACGGCAGCGACATCCCCTGTGAGGGCGGGCTGATCGCCTGCAGAGGAAAGCCTTACGAAAGCGGCGTTTGAAGGAGGGAGCGGCAATGAAAAAGCTGATACTGAACGGCGCGGGAAACATCGCAAAGGCGACGGCCATTCGGATGGCAGAGCTGGGCTGGCAGGTGTCCGCCTTTGACGAGGATGTCATGCGGGCGATGGACCTGCTGGACGCGCTGCCGGAAGCCAGCCGGGGTATTGCTGTCAAAGTCGACTGGTTGGACGAGCAAAGCATCCTTCGCGCTGTGGAAAAGGCCGGCGGGGCGAACGCGCTGCTCAACTCGGCCCTTCAGATGGACAGAAAGCTCGCCAAAGACATCAAGGCCGGCGAAATGGAAGAACTTTTTGCCAGGAACGTCACTCCGATGTTTTATTGCGCCCGGGCCTGCGCGCCGTATATGAAAGAAAGCGGCTGCGGAAAGATCGTCAATCTTTCTTCGGTGCACAGCCACGTCGCGGACGGCTACCATATGGCATACGCGGTGACCACCTCGGCGATCAACGCCCTGACCAGGGAGCTGGCGGTCTCCTATTGGAAGGATAACATACAGGTGAACACCGTCATCGCCTGCTTTGTGGACGGCCAGTTCGAGGATGCGCTGGACCCGGACCAGCGCCAAAGCCCGGAGCGCATCTCCCTGCTGGGGCGGCGGGTGACGGCGGAGGATGTTGCCGGCACCATCAAGTTCCTGCTCAGCTGCGAGACCAAGTGCGTCAACGGCTCGGAAATCCGGGCAGATGCGGGGTATCTGACCACCCAGTACCGGGTGGGGGACGCGCCGTTTGTCAAGATCACCGGCTGACGGGGCCAAATTTCGGTCACACTGTGGGAGAATCGAACGAACACCTTCAAAGATTGCTTCTTTGGAGGTGTTTTTCAGGAATCACGGCGCACCTCTTGGTGGAAATGGATCGCCGGATGGATTATAATGGTCCAAGCAGCAATCATCGGAGGCTTATGATTATGGTGATACTCTTGACCGGTGCCAGCAGCGGCATTGGCGCGGCGACGGCGCAGGTTCTTTCTGAACAGGGGTACAAGGTCTACGGCACCTATCGCAAAAACCCGCCCCAAAACCCCTGCTTTATACCCGTTTATCTGGATGTTCAGGACGAGGATTCGGTGCGCGCGGCGGTGGAGCAAGTGCTTTCGGAGGAAGGCCGGCTGGACGCGCTGATCAACAATGCCGGTATGGGCATCGCCGGCCCTGTGGAGCTGACCACTGAAGCGGAAGCGGCCGCCCAGATGAACATCAACTTCCTCGGCGCGCTGACGGTGACGCGGCACGCCCTGCCCGCCCTGCGCCAGTCCAGGGGAAGGGTCCTCTGCGTCAGTTCTTTGGCCGCCCAGATTCCCCTCCCCTTCCAGGCGCTGTATTCTGCCAGCAAAGCGGCGCTGGAGATCGCCATGCAGGCCATCGAGATGGAGTGCCTGCCCTTTGGCGTGCGCTGCACCTGCGTGGAACTGGGGGACACCAAGACGGAATTCACGAAAAACAGGCGGTACGCAAAGGCTACGGAAGGGGACGAAGTCTATGCAAAGCGTTTCAAACGGAGCGTTGCCCGCATGGAAAAGGACGAGCAGAACGGCTACGATCCAAAAATGGCGGCAAACTTCATCGCAAAGCAGTTAAAAAAGCGCAATCCGCCCCCCATTGCCGTCTGCGGGGCCTTCCCCAAGGCGGTCTACGCGCTGAGAAAGCTGCTTCCCATCCGATGGGCAAACGCCATCATCGGCAATCTGTACGCAAAATAGGCAAAACGGCCGGAATCTTCCGGCCGTTGTTTGTTCTGCGTATTAGCGGACCCTTCTCGCCTGCACGACGAAACGGGCATTGTCCTCCTCATAGGTGCAGGTGACCAGGGTGAGGATCTGGTCGTCTGCGGTCAATTCGACGTCCGTCGAGAACTTGGAAAGCGCCTGAAGACCGGTCATATAATCGAGGAAATGGGCGTCATCCTTGAAGTACATGCGGATGAAATAGATGTCCTCGGTGGCGACATAGGCGGCGTAAACCTCGTATTCCCGCTTTTCGCTCCCCGCCCACAGGGTGATGATGCGGTTGTTTTCAAAGAAGTTTTTGTGTTTATAGCTGTTCAGGTCGTGGAACATCGTCCCCGCCTTCATATTGTGGCCATAAAGAATCAGATGCCTGCCGGAGAGCAGCTTGTCCGTCCGGTAATCAAAGAAGATGGCGCCGGCCTTGCTCTCCTCCCCCAAAAGGGTGGTGTGCAGGTATTTTTCGTTGTCCGTCGTCAGGGCGGCGGCGTAGTCGATGTTCGTATTGGGTACGGTGATCCAGCCCAGCACTTCCGGATTGCTTTTGTGAAGGGCGAGATACTCCTCTCCCCGGGGCATTTCGGCAAGGGCGGCTTCGGCAAAGGGCAGCTCTGCTGCGGGGCCGGGCGTATTCGCGCCGGGTTCGGGGGAAGGTTCGGCCTCGTCCATGGGACTGGGAACGGGATTGTCGACGGGTTCGAACTCCTCTCCGGTGATGTCCGGCGTTGCAGACAGGCCCGGCGTATTCGCGGGGTCATTGCCGGGATCGTTGGTGCAACCGGAAAGAAGGATCAGCGCCAGCGCGAAGGCGGCGAGCTTTTTTTTCATTATGGTAACAGCTCCAATAGTCACTCAATGTGGCGTTCTGCCGATGGCAATACGACGCAGCGGGCGCAATGGTTCCCCTGCGCCCCATATGATGGCAATCGTTAGAACATTTTCACCGCTCCGGCGCGCATGAGGGCGTTTCTCGCGGAATCGGTATAAAGATCGCTGATGGTGAACAGCACCATGCCCTCTCTGGCAGCGGTGAGCAGGGTGTAATAAGCGCCCAGGCGGGGATTTTCGACAGGGCCATCGATGCCGCCGCGGCCATCCAGGGGGTTTGTCCGGATCTTTGGGCGGTGATAGCCCTTCAGGTCGAGGTTGATGCCGATGTCCAAACTGAAGGCCGCGCCCGCGCCCCGGGGCTTCCACCTGCCCGTCCAGCGCATATCGTCCCCCCAGCCCAGCACGGCAAAATCCAGTCGCCTGTTCTTCAGGGTGTCTTCAAAGGCCGCCCGCTTGAAGGTGCGGCAACCGTCCTCCGCCTTGGGGTCGAACCAGCGGTCCTCCCAGCCCTCGTCCTCGGGTTTCGGGATGCGCTTGGCCTTGCTGCCGCTTTTTAAGCCGCCGTAAGGGAACATGTTTTCCGCCTCAGACGAGGTGATAAACCCGTAAAGGGCGTCTGTATCCCCGAAGCGGGCCGCGCAATACGCTTTGGCGGCGGAGTAATCGCCGGTGATGTATAGGCGGTAGCCCATTTTGTGCAACTTCGCCATTTCGTCCGCGGCGTCGTTGATCCAGCCGTCCAGCAAAAAGCGCGACCAGCGCTCCAGCCCCGCGTCGATCCGGTCGGAAAGGATGATGCTGCCGTCCCGCGGTTGGACGGCCAGCCATGCCGAAGGGGCGAGGCTTTCGCCCTCGATCTGCAAAGAGCGCAGGTAATCCGACAGCCTGTGGAAAGGAAGCACCTGGCAGATGTGCACCGGATAGGGCTTGAGCTTTTCCGCGCCCGTCACGAGCAGGGCGCAATGCACCCGCCTGCCGTCGCTGGGCTTGTGGAACAGGGAAACCCGCCGGGCGAAGGAAGCCAGCCTGTCGCACTTGGCGCAGAGCACGGGCTGGGGTTGCTGTTCGCAAAGGTCAAAGAGCACGATCCTGTCCCCCGCCAGGAGGACGAGGGGAATAGTCGCTGCGCCGATATCCGCCCCGAACACCAAAGAGGAGCTTTCGGGAAGCGCAACGGCGCGAAGCGCTTCAAAAAGATCGCCTTCCATGCCAAAAAAGGGTGAACCCCCTGCTTTTAGCGCCGAAGGGAGGCGACGATCTTCTGAAGATGTAAGGGTTGAGACCCAGATTGACTGCATGGTTCCTCCGTTTGCGGCCATGCCGGCCTTTGGGATTTTCCGAATCATTATAACACAAACTCTTGACGGATAATAGGCGCAGCGAATACAATCGGAAATACGATTTCAATCACGCAGAGAGGAGTTTGAGTATGTCTGTTAAGATCCCAAACGCTCTTCCCGCCGCCGCCACCCTCACCGAGGAAAATATCTTCGTGATGACCGAAACCCGGGCAAACACCCAGGACATCCGCCCGTTGCGCATCGCGATTGTCAATTTGATGCCCACAAAGGAAGCCACCGAAACCCAGCTTTTGAGGCTGATCGGCAACACGCCCCTTCAAGTGGAGCCCGTGTTCATCCGTACTGCTTCCTATACTCCCACCCACACCTCCGCAGAATACCTCGAAGCCTTTTATCGCACCTTCGACGAGGTGAAAAACGAGAAGTTTGACGGCTGCATCATCACCGGCGCGCCGGTGGAACACATGGACTTTGAAGAAGTGGCATATTGGGACGAGCTGGTCCAGCTGATGGACTGGGCAAACGAGAACGTTTATTCCTCTTTTTATATCTGCTGGGGCGCCCAGGCGGCGCTGTACCACAATTACGGCATTCCCAAATATCCCCTTGCGCAAAAGCAGTTCGGCGTTTTCCGTCACAGGGTTCTGGTGAAAAACGCGCCGCTATTGCGCGGGTTTGACGATTATTTCTTCGCTCCCCACAGCCGGCATACCGAGATCCGGCGGGAGGACATCGAAAAATGCCCCGAGCTCTGCATCATGGCGGAATCGGAAGAGGCGGGGATCTTCCTGGTGGCAACGCCGGACGGCAGACAGGTGTTTGTCACCGGCCACGGCGAGTACGACGCGGACACCCTGGAAAAGGAGTACCTGCGGGATAAGAATCTGGGCAGGCCTATCCAGCCGCCCGTCAACTACTATCCGGGCGGGGACACGACGCAGGCCCCGGTGGTTTCCTGGCGCGCCCACGCCAACCTGCTCTTTGGCAACTGGCTCAACTATTGCGTCTATCAGGAAACGCCCTACGACATCAGCAAGATTCAAAAGCGCTGAACCTGAAACAAATTGCATTCGTGCTTCGTGTTATCGGCAGAGACCCGGACCGGTGAAGGCCGGGCTGCCGTCAGGCGGAGCCAACATGCAAAACCCAAGCGAACGAAAAGAAGCGCATTTCTTTTTCAATTGACGGTTTTTCATGCCGGGCGGCGGGAAGCTCATCCTCGCCGTCCGCTTCTTTTTGGCCTTTTTTGGTCCGGGTGGCGGTGTAACCGCAAGGAGGGATAAAAATGCACACAAAGAAAGCCCAAAAACTTGCTGCAGCCGCAATGGCGCTCTTGCTGTTTGCCCTTGCCGGCTGCGGCCAGCAACCGATGGGGACAGGCCAAACGCCCAACCCGTCGGCGACACTTGACCCCGCAACACCCGAATCGAAGGACAACACTCAAAAGGATGAGCTGGAGCGGCTTGCGCTGCCGGAGGGCTACACGCCTTTGGCCGCGCCCGCCCCCGTTGGCATCACCGAGCAGGGGATCCGGCATTTCGAGTACGAGGATCTTGCGGACGCGGCTTTGCCGGCGTTTGATCTGAGCGCCCTGCCCGACCGCCTATGGCCCCAGGGCGACTACGAAACGGAACAGCGGGACAAGAGCCAGACCTTTACCTTGGTTGGCGAAGATAGCCAAAAGGAACTGCTCTACTGGGACGATCATTACGCTATGTATCAAGCGTACGACCCCGAGCATCCCGCCCTTACGACGGGTGCGGAAGACCTGCAAAGGCGGACTAGGGAGCGTCTTTCCAGCCTTTTGGGTTCGGATGCGTACTTCGGCCGGCCCCAGCAGATGGACGATACGTTCCATCAGCGCAACCTGATCGAGGCGGAAGAAAACAGCCTTACCTTCATCTGGGATCAGGTTGTGGACGGCATTCCCGCCGAAGGCCGAAGGCTTACGGCGGTGGCCGGGGAGGAGGGCTTGAGCAGCTTCACCCTGCACTGGGGCGTGTTCGAACCCACCGGATCGCCGCTTCCTGACCGGCTGCTCACCGCAGACGAGGCCCTGTACAGCCTGAACTACGCCCGCAGCCAGGCAAGCCAGTCGGCGATGCTCCCCAGGCTGAACCGGATCATCCACGCAGAGCTTGTACTCAGCCCACGCTTTGCCGAACGCCCCACCCTTTTCCGGCCCGCGTGGAAGTTCGTCCTGGTGAACGAACAAAACAACCAGGAAGTGGATACCGTGCTGGTGGATGTGGCAACCGGCGACCTTTTCAGCGATCACGACGGATGGATGGGTTCCGCGTATCCGGCGCTGGCTTCCCGTTCTTTGGAGATGGCTGCCAGCGGGCTGGATCACGCCATTGCCGAAACCATGCTGAAGGAATACGTGGAAACCGCCTGGAGCAGCCTGCATACCCTGACTGTGCCTCAGCTTCCTTCCTTTGCCATGGAAAATGTCGAGAATGTGTTCAACTATCTGTGGTCGGAATACAGGATCGAACTGATCCGCAGGAAAGCGCCCCAGGAGCAGGCAAAAACGCCGCCTGTGGCTTCCATCCGCATCGGGGATATGAGCGTGGACGGGATCCGGGTGCGCGTGCCGTACGAATGCGACGTCCAGATCGACCGGGAGCAGGGGGATGCCCAGGTTTCCTTCTTCGACAATGCCGTGTTCGTGTTCCGGGACGGCCGCTGGATGCTCGAGGGCGCGGGGCTGATCTGGAACGGCGAAACGTACGCCGACACTTACTTCGGCATCCGGCATGACGGGCCGTTAAGCGGTGCCGAAGAAGCGGTGCGCAGGCAGATGGAAAGGTTGGACGCGCCCGATTCTTTCGCGCCGGGCGAAAGCGAACCCGGCTGCTGAAATACGTTCCAGATGCGGCGATGCAAAGGCTTCCTTTCACCAAGGACGCCTTTGCATTTTGCATGGAGCAGGATTTGTCGAATGTGCATATCCACCAGGCGCAATGGTTTTTCAACAAATCCCCTTTCAGGTGGAATCAATGCCCGTCTTTTTTCGATGCAGCGGCAGGCAACATCAAGGATTTGCGCTGTCAAGCGGGGACGAGACCAAATCGCGCTGTCGGGCAGCGGGAAAAGGAAGGTTTTGGGATACAAGGTCGCCGGAACAGCCTCTCCGATAGCGGGCATTTGGCGGACGCCCTGCTGTGACGCGCCGGATGCGCAGTGATGCAGGAGTTTTTTGGAAATGCTGGGCGCTGCACCTGTATCCAAGAATTCCAAGCATGAATGGCTGTCAATTTGCCCTGGGAGCGGTTATAATGTAAAAGAAATAAGATGATCGACCGCCGCGGGAACAAAATGACCGACCGCGTCGTTTCATGGTTAGATCAAGGGGAGGTAGTCGATGCTGTTTGTGCTGGCGCTGGCAGATTCCAGCGACGACACGATGAGCTCTGAGGCGCTTTCGGCCATTATTGACCGATACGGCCAGATGATACTCCGAACCGCCTATATGTATCTTCGGGACAGGCAGCGCGCCGAGGACGTCTGCCAGGAGGTATTGTTGCGCCTCTATCGGGACAACCGGTCCTTTGATTCCAAAGAACACGAAAAAGCGTTCATCCTGCGCGTGACGATCAACCTCTGCAAGGATCAGTTGAAGAGCTTTTGGAACAAGCGCATTGTTTTGGACGATACAAAGGAGCCGAAACCCACCGGCGACGTGGCGGACGAGGTCGCAAAAGAGGAATCGCGGCGCGCGCTTTACGAATCGGTGCTCGCCCTTCCCGAAGCTTTTAAGGATGTCGTGTTGCTTTATTACTACGAAGGATACAACACCAGGGAGATTTCCGAAACCCTGGGAATACCGGACGCCACTGTGCGCAGCAGGCTGAAGCGCGCCAGGGAGCGGCTGCTAAAAACATTGAAAGGGGGTATCAGCCTTGCGTGAAGCAGAATTGGATCTTTTTTTGGAAAACTTCCGCGCCATCGCAGACGAGCGCATGGCGGACATTGTCGTTACCCCCGAATTCAAGGCGCGGGTACTGCGCTCTGCCCTGGAATCGCCCGAAAAGGGCAGGGTGGTTTCCGTCTTTTCCCGAAAGCGCGTCGTGTGGAGTTCCGTGGCGGTGGCGGCTGCGCTGCTCGTCGCGGCCATCGGCGGATCCCGTTGGCTGAGCGGCGGAGAGGCGTTGCCCGAAAGCTCGAGGGAAATCGCCGTTGCGGACAGCGCGTCAAACCCGCCTCAGGTGTATGAATACGGGATCGCGCCCGAAGAGGGAGTATCCACCGACCGCGCGATTTCGGATGAGGAAGAGCCGTCGATCATGCTCGCGCCTTCGCCAGAGCCGGTGCCACAGCCCGCCGCGATACCCGAAGGACAAGGCGAAGAACCGGAACGCAACGGGGAGACTGGCGACAGGCAAAGCAGTTCCGGCAAAACGCAAAAGGGCGGGGCCGGTTCCGGAGGGGAGCAGGAAACCCCGGAAGAACCGCAACCTGAGGGCGAGATCATAGCCGATGCCGCCGAACAGGATTTCGACGAAGCCGTGAAGGGCGAAGCGGACGGTCTGGCGGATGTGGCGGACGACCAGGAGCTGGACTTTGCGGCATGCGATCCGGAGGCCGACGCAGAGGCGGGGGATTGCCTGCTGGCGGAACACTCGATTGCATGCGTCATTGCCGTCTTTACCGGCGAAGTGGTTTCCACCCAGGTTCTGGCCATCAGTTTGAAGGACGGGTCCACCGTTTCGGAAGCAAGCGCTGAATCCTTCTTGCCGGACCCCGACCAGCCTGTCCGCGAGGATGACGGCGTCCAGTACCTTCTGCCGGTTTACGGATACCCGGATGGCGAGAACGTATACGTCGTGGTCACCTCCTACAAGGTGGAAAGCGTACATGCCGGCGAAGTGACCGGCGATATGGTCCGCGTGCTCGTCGGAAGGGGCGGAATCATCGGCAGCCGGGACGTTGTGGCAGTTAGCGGCGTGCAGAATGCCCCATACGGCGAGACGGAAATCCGCTACGATCTCGTGGCAGATTACGCCGCGGTGCTGATCGACGGGGATCTTTCTTCGGAAAACATCCACCGCATCGCCGGCATGGCCAACGGGGAGTAGGCTGACGCAAAATCAATAAACCGGGAAAAGGGTTGTCCTTTCCCGGTTTTTTGATGCATTTGCGAAGGGATTATGGATGGCAGACCGCGCAGGGGTCAAGCCCCAGGGACTGGGCATAGGCCCTTGCTGCCGGCTGCGCGGATGCGGCGTATCGGCAGTCGTTTGTGTGGTATCTGTGGGAAGTTGTGAACACGAGGTCGGAAGGGTTGGAAAAGGAAGGCGCCTCAAGATCGGCCACCGATTCCGCGTCCGGAAAGGGCAGGGCGAACTGCATTTCCACCCGGGAGGAAAGCACCTTTCCAATGACGAACCCCTCTGCGAGCTTTTCCCCCGTCGCGCCAAAGGCATCGGTCAGCTTTTCGGGCTGGGGATCGGCAAAGCGCAGGCAAAGGGTCAACATGGCGTACTGCCTGTCGATGGCGGAACGGGGAAGGCGGCTGGAAAAATCATAGCACAACACGCCGTCCTTCACGGTCAGCGTGTCCGTCAACACCACCTGGCCGCCCAGGGGCGCGACGCAAAGCTCGGCGTGAATCGTCGTCTCCTCCGGCAGGCTGGTGGCGAAACTGCCGCAAAGGGCGGTAGCGTCTTCCGCAGGATGAAGGAAGAACCACGCTTCTTGGGTCGGGTCTTTTTTTGATGCGCTGTCCGACTCTTTGGGAGCGGGCTCCGCCGAGGATTTAGGGGCGGGGGAAAGGCTCGGCCTTGGGGCGAGGACAAGCTCCGGCCTGGTCCTTTTGCTGCAGCCCGGCAAAAGGGAACAACAAAGAGCAACGGCGAGAAACGCGACAAGTCTTGCCCACCGTATTAAACCCATTTTGCCCTCCGGAACATGCTATTTTTATGAAAGTATCACCGAAGGCGTTTTTTGTCAATTGATGTCTGTCAGGGTGCCGGTGCGGGGCGCAAACGCGCGAAATTTCTGCGGGCTTTACACAATCAGAAATAAAATCTATAATAAAACTAACACAATGAATGGTCATGAAGCGCTTTTTCGGAAAAACAGCGAGGTCGCAATGAATAGAAAGTACAATCAAGTTAAAAAATACATCCTCGACATCATATTCAACATGAAGCCCGGCGAAAAGCTGCCTTCCGAACGCGACCTGATCGAAAAGCTGGGCTTTTCCAGGGCGACGATTCAGCGCGCGCTCCTCGACCTTGAAAAAGAAGGGTATCTTTACAAGGTGAACAGAAGGGGAACCTTCATCGCGGACAGGAAGCTCCACAAATCCATGAACAGGCTGACGGGCTTTCGGAACGAGGTGCTGGAAACCGGCGACATTCCCTCCACGCAGCTGCTCGATTTTTCCGTTTTGGCCGCGGACGGCCTGATCGCGGAAAAGCTAAACGTGAACAAGGGCGAAAAGATATACCGCACCGTCCGCCTAAGGAAAAAGAACGGCGTCCCCATCATCATCGATTTTTCGTATTTTACCGCCTTCGCCTTCGAGGGGGCGACCGCCGAAACCCTGTGCGAATCGATTTATGATTTTATCGAAAACGAAAAGAACCTGATTATTTCCTGCGCCAACCAGGTGATCACGGCGGAAATGCCGCCCCCCAAGGTGGCCAAAGTGCTGGAGATGGGCGCAGGCAAGCCGGTGATCCGAATGGACCAGACGGTGTACCTCGCGGATGGCCGCGCCTTCGAATACACGATTTCCTACAAAAACCCGCAAAGGTATGTGCTGACCGTCACCGCACAGCGCTGAACATCAAGCACCCGTCCGAACTCTTTTGGGCGGGTTTTCGTTTCTGTTGCGCAGGCGGCATCAGTTCCCTTCGACCCGTTCTGCCCTTCCCGGACTGTCAGGGAAGGTTTTTTGCGCCAAAAAATCCCTCAAAGCTTCCTGCCAGGGCCGAAGAGGGCAGAGCGTTTGCAGTTTTTTTGTGCCAAGCACCGTGTACTTCGGCCGGATGGCCGGCCTGCCCAGGGATTCGGAGGGTACGGGGCAGAGCGTTCGCTGAACTCCTGTTTGGGCAAGGATTTCCTTTGCAAAGTCCAGCCAGCTCGCAGAACCTGTGCAGGCGCCATGGAACAGCCCCCGGCTGCCCGCGCCGATCAGAGAAAAGAGCATCGTTGCCACATCGTCCGCAAAAGTGGGTATTCCGAAGCAGTCATCCACCACTTTGATGCAAGAATTCTTCGGGGAATGCAGGACCCTGTCCACAAAGGCGGATTTGCCGTGGCCGTACAGCCACTGCACCCGAAGCACGCAGCCGCCGCTTTTGAGCACCGCCTCTTCGCCGGCGAGTTTGCTTTTTCCATAGGTGTTGATGGGGTTTGCTTTCGCCTCCTCGGGAATGGGCGAAGTGGCGAGACCGTCAAACACATAATCCGTCCCGATGTGATAAAGGGGTATCCCCGCTTCGGCACAGGCGAAGGAAAGCCGCGAAACGGCATCGCAGTTGACCAAAAAGGCCCGCTCTGGCTCCCTTTCGCAGCGGTCCACGTCCGTAAGCGCCGCGCAGTTGAGCACTGCGTCCGGCCGATACGCCGAAAGGGCTTGTTCTGCGGCGCCTGCATCGCAAAGATCGCATTCGCTGTGGGAGGGGCAGAAGGCGTTCCATTCCCCGGGCAATCGCCGCCGCACTGCCCTTCCCAGCAGCCCGCTCCCGCCGAAAAGCAGCAGTCTCATCCGGATCTCACCAATACCTTTCTAAGGATATTCCCATATAATAATATTTTAATATCCCGATATAATCCTCCCCTTCCTTCGCCATGGCATCCGCGCCCGTCTGGCTCATGCCCACCCCGTGACCAAAGCCCCGGGTGTGAATCAGCACGTCGTCCTGGCCGAATTCGATGGTGAAGTTGGTGGAGTCCAGGTCAAAAAGCGACCGGAATTCCCTGCCCGAAAGGGTTTTTTCCCCCGCAGTGATGGTTTTGACCCTGCCGCTCTCATACCGTTCCGAAACCGACACCTTCGAGGCGACATTCTCCTCCGTCAGCTTGGCGCCGGTGGCGGAGTTGAGCTTTTTTGCGAACTGGGATCTGGATACCGAAACCGTGGATTCGTAGCGGGGCGCGCTGGTCTCGTTGCTGTAAACGCTCCTCAAATACGGAAGCGCAGTAGAAAAGACGTTTTCGCTGTTTTCCGTATATCCTCCCGCGGTGGAATGGAACAGCGCTTCGATCAGCTTGCCGTCATAGACCGCCACTTCACCGGCTGTGGAAGAAACGGCGTCGTAAATTTTTCTATACTTGTTCGTTCCCGCAAAGCCTTCCGGGTTTGTCCACGCCTGGCAACAGCCGCTGTCCGTGCAGATGTCATAACCCGACGAAGCGCAGCCGCTTCCGCCGTATTTCGCCAGCTTTCTTGCGGCATAGGTGCGTGCGGCCACCGCCTGGGCCTTGAGGGCTTCCGGGTGGAAGGAGGAGGGCATTTCCGCCGCCACCACGCCCACCAGGTATTCCTCCATCGATACGATGAAGGTGCTGTTTTGCCTGGCGTCGAAAACCGTCACCAGGGGGCCTTTTCCCCGGGCTTCGTCCTCCGTTTTGCCGGAACTCGCGATCACGCAGCCCCGCACGATGAGGATGGGCAGCATGACGCATGCCCCCAAGACCATGATCCGGCGCAAAAAGGCGCGCCTTTGCCTTCTGCGCAAAGGGTCACCTCCTGTTTTTTGTGGCGGGCCGACCCTGGGGCCCGACCTTGGTTTCTATTAAGCCTATGCGGTCAAACCCCGGGGTAGAAGGGCTGCATAGTTTGTCGAAAGCGGTCCTCTTTCGCGGTTCTGTTGTCCTGTGCGCGAGGGGCATGTATATTTGTAACAAGGAGGGTTGTCCATGTATAATAGAAGCGTTGCAAGAAGGGTCATGAAAAACGATCCGGATGCGTTCAGGATACTGTATGACGATTGGGCGGAGCAAATTTATGCCATGGCCTATGATATGCTGGGCGACACGCTACTGGCAAAAAGCGCCGCGGCGGAATGCTTTTTTCGTGCCTGGAAGCAGACAGGGGATTTAAAGGACGACAAGCAGCTTTCCCAATGGCTGGTGGCCATCGCCAAGCAGACCTGTTCGGAAGTCGCGTTTTCCCGCAGGGAACTGTCGGAAACGGACAAGGAGGAAGTGTGGAAGGAGACTGCCCTCCGCGCCAAGATCGACATCTTGGAATGGGATCCTATCGTGGAAAGCTCCTTTCGCCCGGATACGGGCGAATTCAGTGTGACGGAAGAAGACTGGAAACCGCTGATCTTCCTGCCCGACGAGGAGGAACACGCCCTGCCGGTGGCCAAAACCAAGGAACCAGCCGTCGAGCAAGAAGCCGAAAAACCCGAAAAACCCAAGGGCAGAAGGAAGAAGGACAAGGAAGATACAGAAAAAACCTCCAACAAGGCAAACAAGCTGCTGGCCGCTTCCCTGGCGGTCATCGCCATCGTGCTGCTCGGAGGCGCGGTGCTCCTCGGCCTTGCGAGCACAGGCGTCATCCGCCTTCCGGAGACCCTTTCCGGAGCCGCCAACGCCATCTGGACTTGGTGGAGCGCCGTTGCCGGATAAATGCCAGGAATTGACGGTTAAAAGCAAAAAATGCGGATGAAACACGGACAACGGCGCGAAAGAACGTGGCGCGCCGTTGTTTTTGTCGAAGTCTCATGCTATAATGCTTTCGGCCATGCGCCAAAATACATTCATAGTGTGAGGTACCCTGCAATGATACGTCGTTACGCTGCCCGCTCTCGTGTTTTTTGGATTGGTTCTCTGAAAAGGAACGCCCGTCGTGCCCGCTCCCGGGCGAGGATCCGTTGCATCCGTCGCGCCAGGGCGCTAAGAAGTGAGAGCTAGCGGCGAACGCTTTACCCGGTTAGGGCGATACGCCTTGACTAACAGGTTTCGACCGGTCCGAAAGGACCGGCCGAAACTGTTTTGGAGGAGTTTACGCAATTTCGCAAATGTTTGGACGGTCTGCAAAAGGCCGTCTTTTTATTATATAAAACATCTGGTATAATTGCATAAGGCAAAGGGATTACCTGGCGGTCCACGCGAAGGAACAGTTTTTGCCCGCGCGGGTGCCGTCGCCGCGTTGCCCATGGGAGGGCAATGGGCGGGACCGTTTGCCCTATGGGAGGATCTCCATGCAAAAAGCCATAACCAGGAGAGTCCGAAGGTATTTTGCCGGCGGAGTGGATGTGTTGAAACTCGCCCGCACGATCCTCGCCCTGAGCGTGATCGAGCTGGGCGTGATTGCCTATCTGCTGATCCTGCGGGGCGGGGAGCTGCCCATGTCCGCCTATGTGCTGATGGGGGCTGCTTTCGTGGGCGCGCTGCTTTCCCTCCAGGGGGCGATGGCCCTCACCCACGCCTGCGCTCAGGTCAGATCTGTCCAGCAGACCCTTACCGAACTCGAAGATCTCAACAGAGTGCTGCGCGCCCAGCGCCACGATTTTAAGAACCACGTTCAGGTGATGTCCGCCCTGCTGGAAATGGGGGAGCATGACGAGGCGAAGGAGTATATCTCCAGGCTTTGTCAGGACCTTCGGAATGTCGGGCTGGCCCTTCGCACCGCAAAGCCCGCGGTCAACGCGCTGTTGCAGGCCAAGGCAAACACCTGCGACAGCAAGGGCATCCGCTTTGAGATGGACATTACCACCCGGCTGGAAACGCTGCCCGTCGAGCAGTGGGCATTTTGCCGGGTGCTGGGCAACCTGATTGACAATGCCGTCGAAGCCCAGGAGATGGAAGAAACCGAATCGCCCCTTATCAAGGTTTCCATGTCTGACGTCAAAGGCGCCATCGTCCTGTCGGTGTTCAACAACGGAACCTGGGTGCCGGACGCGCTGAGGCAGTCGATCTTTTTGCCGGACGTTTCCACGAAAGGGAAGGGCCGGGGCATGGGCCTCGCCATCGTGCGGGAGATCGCGGAAAGTGCCGGGGGCAGCGTCGCACTGGAAGCGGACGGCAACGGCACCAGCTTCACGGTCACGCTTCCCTATGAGAATCCGGGGGATTACGAGCATTCCGGCTTCATCGAGGCACAATAGCGGCTCCTCTGCCAGCCAACAGACATAAGACAGCGCCTTCTTGCACCAGGGCGCTGTTTTTGCTTTTTTGCAGGATGTCCTTGTGATTTCCGCAAGGCGAAAACCCCGGCGGGATGCAGGCGGAGGGCCAAATCAAAGGGGGTGAGGGAAAGGCAGTTGCCCCGCCCCTGCAACGCCGTACCCGAATGCGACATTTAAACCATAAAACGAGGGGATATAGAGCAAATCCGTTCATTTTTTCAAGGAATCATGGTATCCTGCAACCAGAAACGGAGGGAGTGAAATGGAACTTACATTTGCTCAGTTTGTGCAGGGCTTCACACTGCCGGTGGTCATTTGCCTGTTGGCCGGCATAGGGCTTTTGATAATCGAAATGTTTACCCCGGGATTTGGCGTCGCCGGCTTCTTGGGCATCGTGGCTCTAATTGCGGCCATCGTGCTTCGGGCGGATTCCTTCGCAGCCGCATTGTGGACGCTGATCCTCGTGCTGGTGATCATCGGCGTGATCCTTCTGGTCTTTCTCAGAAGCGCGGCAAAGGGCGCCATTTCCCGATCACCGCTGATTTTGAAGGATCAGATCCAGGAAGAGGTGGGGTTCATGTCCACCCAAGATATGGAGTACTTCGTCGGCAGGGAGGGCATCACCGAAACGGCGCTTCGACCTGCAGGAAAGGCGAATTTTGACGGTGTCAAGCTGGATGTCGTTTCCGAAGGAGAGTTCATCCCCAATAACGTTCCCGTTAAGGTCCTTCGGGTCGAAGGCCGCAGGATACTCGTCAAAGCCGTTGCAAAAGATAACAATGCGCCCATAAACGGCGTATCGCTCTAAAAGACGTGCCTGCAATGGGTTATGAAGTAGACGTCACCATACCGCTGATTCAGAAAGGAGCAAACCATGCCAGGAGCTTGGCCAGCAATCCTCATCATCGCAGCAATCCTTGTTGTGTTGTCCGTGTTTTTTAGCTTTTTCCCCATTTCTTTGTGGGTGTCCGCCCTCGCCAGCGGCGTGCGCATCGGGATTTTCCAGCTCGTGGGAATGCGCATCCGCAAAGTGCGCCCCGCCCGCATTGTCAACCCCATGATCAAGGCCACCAAAGCCGGCCTGACAGTGCCCATCAACAAGCTGGAGGCCCACTACCTTGCCGGCGGCAATGTGGACAGGGTCATCAACGCCCTGATCGCCTCCCAGCGCGCCGGAATCCCGCTGGATTTCGAAAGGGCCTGCGCCATCGACCTTGCCGGCCGCGACGTACTCAACGCCGTGCAGATGAGCGTCAACCCCAAGGTCATCGAGACCCCCATCGTCGCCGCCATCGCGAAGGACGGCATCGAGCTTCGGGCCAAGGCCCGGGTGACGGTCCGCGCCAACATCGACCGGCTGGTGGGCGGTGCCGGAGAAGAAACCATCATCGCCCGCGTCGGCGAAGGCATCGTCACCACCGTCGGTTCATCCGAAACCCACAAGGAAGTGCTGGAAAACCCCGACCTGATCTCCCGCACGGTGTTGGGCAAGGGCTTGGACTCCGGCACCGCCTTTGAGATTCTGTCCATCGACATCGCAGATGTGGATGTCGGCAGAAACGTGGGCGCCCAGCTCCAGATCGACCAGGCAGAGGCGGACAAGCGCATCGCCCAGGCCAAGGCCGAGGAGCGCCGCGCCATGGCCGTCGCCGAAGAGCAGGAAAACAAGGCCGCCGTCGCCGGAATGCGCGCAAAGGTCATCGAGGCGGAAGCCCAGATCCCCCTGGCGATGGCAGAAGCCCTGCGCACCGGCAAGCTCGGCGTGATGGATTATTACAACATGATGAACGTCCAGTCGGATACCCACATGAGGGACGCCATCGCCGCCGGCACCGGCGCGCCCAACGCGAAGGAGTAAGGGAATCGTGAACACCGCTGCCCCAAAGGAGGTGCACGCTTGAACATCCTGCCGCTGATCCTATTGATCCTGTTTGCCCTCATCAAAGCCAGCGCCAGAAAGCAGCAACACGCGAGCAGAGCCGCCCAGAAGCAGCGCGCCTTTGAGGAAGCGAACCAGTCTGTCAGCCGAAATTTCGCCGCGCCGGAAGGGGAACATCCTGCCGCCGATCCGTACGGCGAATACGAATACGGCGAATACGCCGCCTACGCCGCCGGGTTCGAGCCTGCACCCAGCGTGAAGGAACCCACGCCTGTCAAAAAACGCCGGCCTTCCGCCGCCGTCCGGCCCCCCGCGGCTGCCGAAGCCCCGAAAGGGGAAGGCACCGGCGGGGGAAGCCTTCAGGGACTCACTTCGATCGAGGCCGAGGTCCGCCAAAAACTCGCCCAGGAAGGCAGTCTCGCAAATCCGCCGGAACTCAAGGCCCGCATCGGAAACGCCTATGAGTCGTCCTTTGCCCCGAGTTCCGACGATGCTTACGCGAAGGAGCAGCCCTCAAGAACGATGAACAGGCCTTCCCTGGTGTTCGCCCAAAACCCTGTGGTCAACGGGATCATCTGGAACGAAGTCCTCAAGCGCCCCAACAGGCGGCGCAGATAACAACAGGCGGGTGTTTGCCCGCCTTTCTCAAAGGAGCGTATCAAATGCTGAACGTAATGATTGCAGACGACAACGACGGAATGCGTCTGGTGCTGCGAAAAGCCATCGAGAAGGCGGGCCACAAGGTGATGGCCGAGGCAAAAAACGGCGGGGAAGCCGTCCAAAAGGCCGAAGCCACCCGGCCGGACGTGATCTTTATGGACATAGAGATGCCGGATATGGACGGGGTGGAGGCTGCCCGGCGGATCCAGGACATTGACCCGCGCATCTTCTTGATCTTCGCTACCGCCCATGAGGAGTACCGCAAGGAGGCTTTCGAGGTGTATGCCTTCGACTACCTCGTCAAGCCCTTTGAGGTCAAGCGCGTCACCGAAACCCTGGAGCGGATTGAGAACCTCCGCTCCGGTCGAATGGAATCCGCGATCCCCGCGCCGCCCAAGCCCCAGCGCAGCTCCAAGCTGCTCCTTCGCCACAAGGACGGCATTTCCTTGGTGGACGCCGCGGACATTATCCTCATCCAGCGGGAAAACCGCTCCACCGTCATCTATACCCCGGGGGAGAAGCACGTGACCAGCGAAACCCTGTCCGAGCTGGAGCAACGGCTGCCGTCGGACAAGTTCTTCCGCTGCCATAAGTCGTATATCGTCAACATCGAGCGCATCACCCGCATCTACCCATATGGCAGGTGGACGTACATCGTCAAGCTGAAGGACACCGATCTGGACGCGCTGATGACCCAGGAGCGCTACGTGACCCTTCAGGATTTCTTCAAATAAAACCCGCAAACAACCGCATTTCGGCTCTGCTCCTTGGGCAGAGCCGTTTTGCGCAAAAGAACCGCATCGCCGCTTCAACCCCGGCGGCAGACGCGGCAAAAGGATGAACAATGGATGAATCCGGAACAAGATTGGTCACAAACCGCATAATTGCGCAAATATGCTGTATAATTTTGTTATCACATACAAGGGAAATGGTTGGAGAATCAAGATGATGCATAACGAAAAGCAATCCTATCTGGACTGGTTGGAGAAGATCAAGAGCAGGGCATATGACTGCACGCGTCCTGCGATGCCCCCTCGCCCCCGCGGGATGCGGCAGGAAAAGTACGATGCGATCAGAAGGAGGATTGACAGGCTGTATGCTCCGCTCTTTTCTGCGTATATGAGATACGTTCCGGTTTTTCTGCGCTGTTCTGAGGAGATCGAAAAGACCTTTGAAACGGGGGACATGGACCGCCGCGCGGAACTGATGATGGAGCTGAGCGAGACCCTGGAAAGCGAGATCCTTTTCCCCCACGCCCAAATAGAGCAGGAGGAACGGGAGCTGCTGGATCCGATCCATGCCAAAGCGCTGCAGGAGGAGATCAGGAAACAGGAAAAGCGACTGGGCAAAGAGCAGATCGAAAGCATCCTTTGCGACGCCATCGACCCCCACGAGGATGAATACCTGGTGGTGTTTGCCAACGGAACCGCCGTCGGCGTCTCGGAGCAGGAAGCGGGCAGCCCGTTCAGCTTTGAACGGCTGATGGAACGCGCCCTGGAGCGGATGGACAGCTCCACCATCTGGCATAGCTTCCCCAAAGACGGCGACCCGGAAGTCCGGCCCGGAGAGGTCAAGGCGTTTTACACTTTGAACGAACCGGAAAACGTGGCGAGTTTCTGGGCCGTGGTGGACGGCGCGCTGTACGCCTGGTTGAAGGAGAACGAACGGACAATGGAAGAGGTCTGCGGGATGTTCCACCAGAAGGACGTCAAGGAAAAACGGGTGCTGAAGGTGCTAAAGCCTGCGGGAGAAAGCGCGCCCAGGCTGGATCCCGCCGCTTCAGACGCCTAGCGGAAACAAGCGCCGGCAATCGGCGCGTCAAAAGGCAATCGGGTGTGACCTTTTTCCCCTGTGTGCCAAATGCTGGCCGGTCCATTCTCTGTTTCGGCAAAGAGTCAATTGAAAAAGCCCCGCAACATGTTGCGGGGCTTTTCTGATCCCATCGGGCGGGGACGGTTACTTCAGGTTCCTGCTCGGTTTACCGCGGCCTGTGTTCGATGCGGGCCGGGATTTGCTGCCGAAGAAGGGGTTTTCCGTACCGTTGATCAGCCTTGCGATATTTTCCCTGTGGGTAAAGAACACGAGGAGCATCAAAATGAGGAACAGAAGCACGATGGCCAGCCGGCCCATAAACAGGCTGGAGACAAAGAACGCGACGACGCCAAGCAGCGATGCGATGGACACAAAACGGGTGATCAGGGCGACGATCAAGCACACGGCAAAGGTGATGATTGCCACCAGGGGATTAACGGCAAGCATGACGCCAAAGGTGGAGGCGACGCCCTTTCCGCCCCTGAAGCCGTACTGAATGGGCCAAACATGACCGATGATGCAGGCAAGTCCGCCAGTGAACATGCACCAGTCTCCGCCGATCCAGCCGCAGATCAGGGTGGTCAAAGCGCCCTTGGCCAGATCGCCGATGAAGGTGAGGGCGCCCAACCCCCAGCCAAAGGTGCGGATCATGTTGGTGGAGCCGGCGTTGCCCGAACCGAAATTCCGGATATCCTGCTTGGGGATGGCATTGCTCAAGATGATCGCCGTTTGGATCGTGCCCAGAAAATAAGCCAATACGGCGCAAACAATAATCTTAAAAGCCATTTGGGACCTCCTGTGCCTCTTATTTCTCCGAGTCCTTTTTTCTAACTATAATGCGTATGGGCGTACCCGTCAATCCAAAGCTTTTCCTGATGTAATTCTCGATATACCGCTTATAGGAAAAATGCAGGATGTCAGGATCGTTGACAAAAAGCACAAAAGTAGGCGGCTGGACGGAAACCTGGGTGGCGTAGTAGATTTTCAGCCTGCGTCCCTTGTCGCTCGGCGGCTCGGTGACGGTTACCGCCTCGTTGATCACGTCGTTCAGCCTTCCGGTGGGAATTCGCATCATGGTCTGGGCGTAGACGGCGTCCACCAGATCGAGGATCTTGTGAAGCCGCTGGCCGGTCTTTGCGGAGATATACAACTGGGGTACATAGCTCATAAAGGCGAGATCCCGGGCGATGTCCTTTTTGAAGGCGTCCATGGTATAGGTGTCCTTCTCGATCAGGTCCCACTTGTTGACCAGGACGACGCTGGCCTTTCCCTCCTCGTGGCAGTAGCCGGCGATCTTGACCGCCTGTTCGGTCATGCCCTCGGTGGCGTCCACGACGATGAGGCAGACGTCGCTCCGCCGGACGGAAGCGAGGGCGCGGATGACGCTGTACCGCTCGATGGACTCGTCCTCCACCGCGCGCTTTCTGCGAATACCCGCGGTGTCAATGATGCGATACGTCCTGCCCTCGAAGGTCAGGATGGAGTCGACGGAGTCCCGGGTAGTTCCCGCAATGTCCGAAACGATGGAGCGCTCCTCCCCCAAAAGGGCATTGACCAGGGAACTTTTTCCCACGTTGGGCTTGCCGAGCACGGCGATCTGGATGATGCCCTCTTCTTCTTCCTTGGGTTCGTGTTCCGGGAAGTGGGAGACGATGGCGTCCAAAAGGTCTCCAAGCCCCAGACCCTGGCCGGCGGATATGGGGAAGGGTTCGCCCATCCCCAGGGCGTAAAAGTCGTACATATGGTCCACAAGTTTGATGTGGTCGATCTTGTTGACGGCAAGTATCACCGGCTTTTTCGCGTGGCGGAGCATCTGGGCCACGTCGTGGTCCGCGGGGGTGACGCCTTCTCGTGCGTCGCACAAAAACAGGATCACGTCCGCCGTTTCCATGGCGAGCTCCGCCTGGCGGCGCATTTGGGCAAGGATGATGTCCTCGCTATAGGGCTCGATGCCGCCGGTGTCCACCAGGGTGAAGGTGTGGTTCAGCCATTCGGCATCGGCATAGATGCGGTCCCGGGTGACGCCGGGGGTATCCTCCACAATGGCGATGCGCCTGCCCACGATTTTGTTGAAGAGCGTGGATTTTCCCACATTTGGGCGGCCGACAACGGCCACAATGGGTTTGCTCATAAAAGGTCTCCTTTAAACTTGTTGCTGCCAAGATGTTTGCGGCTGTGTGAATCTTTTTCAAACGCCGGACCGGCTGCGTCCGCCGGCCAACGACTTTATCCGGATTTTGGTTGCTTTCGCGCCCGGGCGCGCCGAAAGATGGCGGGGTGATGTGGCGTCCCGGGGTAGCCAAGGCGCGCCTCCGTTTTTGAGGAGCGACTTCTGCGCCCAAAAGCGGAAAAACCGCAAAACCGGAAGGTGCAACGCTTTGCTGCAGGTTAGTATTATACCTATTTTTCCCGAGAATTGCAAAAATAAACGAAACGGATGTTAACAAAGGATGGTTCCATCTGTGAACGTTTGGTAAATACTGATTTGATTGTTGAGAATTGCCTTATTTGGCTGTATAATACAAGGAAAGAAGTGTATGTTATATTCAGAATCGTTCTAATTAAGGAGGAGCTCCCTATGAAGAAACGCGCAGCACTTATCCTCGCGCTTGTGATGCTGACCGGCGTGCTGGTCGGACTGATGCCCGTCAGCGCGGCGGGGGTAGAACATCACTACATTAGCCTGGCACCGCTCGCCAACGGAGGGGTCGCGTATACTATGACCCTTGCGGCAGAGGAGGAAGTAGCTCCTGGCTTCAACACATCTGTCGTGCAGGTGTACGGAGATAAAATCCTGGGCACCGGTATCGGGAGCACCGACGTCACAGTCGTAAACAAGGCGTCTAAAGCTGTTACTCAGATTTACCATGTAACAGTGTCCTCCACCGGCAGCAGCACCCTGGCTGACGTTACCGGTGCTACAGTCATCCTGACCATGAAGACGAACACCAAGGATAAGTATGTGTTCCCGGGTGAAAAGTTTACCGTGACAGCTAAGGTCACGAAAGATGGTGCTGACATTACTTCAAAAGTCCGCTATATTTGGACTTTGCACAGCGAAAATGGCATCTCCGGAACGATTGCCACCAGCTCCAATGGCTCCGTGGCCACCATCACGCTGAAATCCGTTGATTATAGTGAAAGCGGCAAGCCGATCAAAGTCAGTGTGGACGTTTACGGAAAAGATAATTCAAAAGTCCTTGGAACTGAAGTTGATTCGACGGCTGCGGATATCAAGGCCTGCTGCGGCAGGGTGGACTACACCTATCTGGACAGGGACAACGGCGGCGTAACAATCAATGACCCCTTGACCATCGGTGCCCTGCCGCACTATACCAACCTGGGCAGGACGTACACCGCCCCCGTCGGCCGCGCTGTGGGCATGATCTACTACATGTCGGACGCTTCTCCGAAGTCGGTGACGTTCTATCCCGGCAGCCTGCTCACCTACAACATCGTTGCCGGAGTCAAGAAGGGTACGGGCTCCGCGCCGGCTCCCAGCCCTTCCACCGGATACGGCTATGTGATGCTGCCCAACGGCTATGTGATTCTGGAATCTGTTGAAAACGCCAACAACCTGGCGGTTATGAAGCCCGGTTCCACCCAGCAGATCACCTCTGCGATGCTGGGCGGCGTGCCTGTGAACGCCCCGATGATGACCTATAAGATCGCCGATCCCAAGATTGCCACGGTGTCCAGCACAGGGCTGATCACCGCTTTGTCCACCGGCATCACCACCTTGGAGGTTTACTGCAACAACCAGAAGGTGATTTACAAGTATCTGTTCGTGCTGCAGGATGTGGAGCAACCGGAAGAGGTCGAAGGCCTGGTCATCAAGCCCACTTCCGTCACCCGCAAGCTGGCCACCCAGAAGAACGTGCGGTTCCGCGTCAAGGCCGCAAACATCACCTTCAACGGTGTCAAGGTGCCCCACAAGAACCTGGAGTGGTCCTCCAGCAAGACCTCCGTGGCAACGGTGGATGCCAACGGATACGTCCGCATCAGGGCGAAGGGTACCTGCTACATTTACGCCACCTATACCGACAAGGACGGCGAGGAGTACACCGCCCGCTTCAAAGTGACCGTCAAGTAATCGCAAAGTAATAAACATAAGAGCAAGGCGAAACGGCTTCTGCCGTTTTGCCTTTTCTTGCATATTTTTGAAAGCGGAAGGCCGCAGCATCACGGCGGCGTTTCCGCTTCAAACAATGCCTTGTGCAAGCCGCAAGCCGAGCGTCTCGCCAGATGCAAACGACATCCGGTTCCTTCCCAGCGCGAACCTGGTCAAATAAATGCGCAAAACAGGGGAAACACTAACGAACAAGCCAAAAAAGCCGAAACTCGAAGAAAGATTGTCAATTAATAGCTGAAAGGTGTATAGTATACTACATACACATATCCATTCGAGTAAGGAGCAGGCTTGGTGCTTTCATGGGAAACGCTTTCCGCCGCGGTGTCAGTCTGCGGGCGGTGCAGGCTTTGCGCGACCCGGACAAATACCGTGTTGGGAGAGGGATCGCCAAGGAGCGGGATCATGTTTGTGGGCGAAGGGCCGGGGAGGGAAGAAGACGCCACCGGAAGGCCCTTTGTGGGCGCTGCGGGGCAGCTGTTGGACAGGATGATCGCCGCCATCGGCCTCAGCCGGCAGGATGTGTATATCGCGAACATCGTCAAATGCCGGCCGCCGAACAACCGCGTCCCCGCAGCCAGCGAGGCGATATGCTGTCTGCCGTACCTGCGGGCGCAGTTTTTGCTCCTTTCCCCCAAGATCATCGTGTGTCTGGGGGCGACAGCGGCGAGGTATGTTTACGATGAAAACGTGCGCATCACCCGGGACCGGGGCGTGTTCAAACACAAAAAGGGCGTGTGGATCGTTCCCACCTATCACCCGGCCGCCCTGTTGCGGGATCCCGCAAAAAAGAAGGACGCTTGGGTGGATTTCCAGACGATACGGGACAAGCGCAAGGAACTGGTGGAACTGGGCCTGCTAGAGGACCTGCATTTGACATAATGGCAAAGGAGCGACTCCTTTGCCTGAGTTGTATCGATTACGGTCATCCGAAAGGAGAACGAGCAAATGCTGTTTCGCACATGCGCCGGAGGCGTCGTCTTCCACGGGGATTCGGTGCTGCTGCTCCAGAACGAGAAGAAGGAATGGGTGCTGCCAAAGGGACTGGTGCGGCCGGGATTTCTGGCGCAGGAGGTAGCTGTGGCCAGGGTGAGCGCCGAAGCGGGCGTACAGGCGGAGATCGTCGGCATCGCCGGGCAAACCAGCTATGAGTTTTACTCCGTCACCAGACAAAAGCCCGTCTGCAACGAGGTGACCTGGTTCATGATGCGCGCCGCCAGCGAAGAATCCGCCCCCAATCAGGCGGAAGGCTTTCAGGATGGCGGGTTTTATTCCATGGCGGAGGCCTTGCGCCGGGTGACGTACTCCCAGGACAGGGCACTCATCAGCTCCGCATACGAGCGGTACAAGAAGCTTTAACCCAGGCAGGAAACAGGTCGCTGGCTTTTTTCAGGCGAGCCGGGCTTGCTTGCACCGGCTGTGCCGGGGGCTCTCAATTGCAAATGCAAAAAGACCGAAGGGATCTTCCTTCGGTCTTTTGATTTTTGAAGCACTCAGTCCGTAAAGCTGAGCTGGCGGGTGAAGCTCTGGACCAGCACGGTTTCGGGGATGTTGGCGAGGAGCTCGCCGATGCCCATTCGGTCGTGAATCCTGCGCACTGTTTCCGCGAAAAGCGGGGCGGCGGAGATGATGCGGATCTTGTCCGACTTGCCTTCGAAGGGGCAGCGGACGGTATCCGTCGCGACGATGAACTCGATGGGGCTGTCTTCCACCCTCTTCAAGCCCTCCTCCTTGAGCATCATGTGGGACAGCCCGCAGAAGATGCGCTTTGCGCCCTTGGCCTTCAGGGCGTAGGCGACGTCCACCAACGTGCCGCCGGAAATCGTAAAATCGTCCACGATAAAGCAGGTTTTGCCCTGAACGTCGCCGATGACGGACATGATCTTCGCGTTCTCGTCGTGCCCGGTGCGGATCTTGTCCCCGATGGCGACGGGTACGCCCAACTCGTCCGCAAAGGCGCGGGCGCTCTTGGCGAAGCCGCCGTCCGGGGAGACGACCACGGTGTCATCGTCGACCAAATTGGCTCGTTTGACGTATTCGCAAAGCAGCGTGCGGGCATAAAGATGGTCCACCGGCTTCCGGAAAAAGCCCTGAACCTGGGGGCTGTGCAGATCCATGGTGATCACCCTGTCCGCCCCGGCCATCTCGATGCAATCGGCGCAGACCCGGGCGCGGATGGAAACCCGCGGTTCGTCCTTCTTGTCGCCCTTGGCGTAGCCGAAAAAGGGAATAATGGCGGTGACGGAGTTGGCGCTGGCGCGTTTGAAGGCGTCCAGCCAAAAGAGCAACTCCACGAACTCGTTGTTCGGGTCCTCGCCGATGGGTTGCACAAGATAAACGTCCTTATCCCGGATGGTTTCATTGATGCGGACGAAGATATTATTATCGGAAAACCGAATCGTCTTCGAATCGCCAAGGGGGACGTTAAGATACTCACACATTTTGGCCGCGAAGCTGCGGCCAGTGGAACCGGCAAATATTCTGATTATGCCGCTGCCCTCTGCGCTCATTGTGGAAAACCTCACTTTTTTGTCGTAGCCTGTCGGCTCATCATCTGTATTTTATTACAGATTTCACAGGTATACAAGTGTGCGCTTGTTCCCAAAGTTACACAGTTCACATTTCATTTTGTTTTTCTGCAACTTTTTTCATAAACCGTTCCGCCTGAACTGCCACCCGTTTGTGCTGCGCACGGCCGATCTCGCCCCGCTCGTCCGAAGCGGTGATTTCAAAGGTGAAGCGGTTCCCCGCCACTTCGACCAAGGTGGCTGTGGCGGAAACCGCCATGCCCACCGGCGTGGGCGCAAGGTGGTTCACAAGGATGTGCGCCCCTACTGTTGTGGCGCCGTTTGGAAGGTGGCCGGAAAGCGCGTTGACCGCCGCGTTTTCCATCAGCGCCACCAGGGCGGGCGTGGCAAAAACGGGGAGTTCACCGCTGCCCATGGCTTGTGCCGTGTCCTCCTCAGTAACGGTGAGAATGCTGCGGCCCACAAGGCCGATTCGGATCTCGTCCATGAAGATTGCCTCCAAAGCGCATAATATGGTATATTAAATTTACCGCATAGCAAACCTAAGTGCAACAAGGTTCGACCGACCGCCACTTTTCACTTGACAGCGGGGGCCTAAAAACATATAGTGCTGTATAGACAGGTATTAAGCAACCCCATAGCAACATGACCGAAGATCACTAAGGAGGACACCCATGAAAATCGCAATCGGATGCGACAAGCTCGGCATTGATCTCAAGAACCTGCTCATCTCTGTATTTTCGGAAAAAGGACATGAGTTTACGGATTTTGGCGTAGGACCCAGTGAAGACATCGATTATCCCGACATCGGCAAAGAGGTTGCAGCGGCAGTTGCGGAGAAGAAGTTTGATCGCGGCATTCTGATCTGCGGCACCGGCATCGGCATGTGCATCACCGCCAACAAGGTCAAGGGCGCATATGCTGCCGTTTGCCACGATCTGTATTCCACCCAGCGCTCGATTCTTTCCAACAATGCCAACATCATGTGCATCGGCGCCCTCGTCGTTGGCCCCGCCACAGCCCAGGCCCTGACGGATATCTGGCTGGATCTGACCTTCAAGGATGGGCGCTCCACCCCCAAGATCCAGAAGATCTACGCGATGGAGCAGGGAAAATAAGTGAAGAAGGAGCCTGAAATGGACGCAAAGCTCAAGGATGCCGTCGAGTACAGGGCGTATATGATCCGCCGCCATATCGTGGAAACCTGCGCTCGCTACGGCGACGGCCACGCCGGCCCGTCGCTTTCCTGCGCGGATATTATGGCGACCCTGTATTTCGCCGTGATGAATTTTGACCCGAAGAACCCCAAAGATCCGGACAGAGACCGCTTCCTGCTTTCCGCGGGGCACAAATGCCTCGCGCTTTACGGCGCCTTTGTGGAAATGGGCGTGATCGGCAAGGACGTGTTGAACACCTACAACTCCCTTGGAACCCGCGTGCCCGGCCATCCGGACGCCAAAAAGATCGATGCCATCGATTTTTCCACCGGCAGTCTGGGCCACGGCCTTCCCATCGGCTGCGGCCTTGCCCTGGGTGCAAAGCTCGCGGGCAAGGACTTCAAAACCTATGTTCTGATGGGAGACGGCGAGCAGGGAGAGGGCTCCATCTGGGAAGCCGCTGCCTTTGCCGCGGCCAAGGGGCTGGACAATCTCGTCGCCATCATTGACAACAACGGGCTGCAGATCAACGGATCCAACGCGGAAGTCTGCTGCGCGACCCCCCTCGGCGAACGCTACCGCGCTTTCGGCTGGACCGTGGTGGACGTCGACGGCCATGATGTGGGCGAGCTGTACCATGCGTTGACCAACTGCCCCGTCAAGCCCGGAAAACCCACGCTCATTCTGGCAAAAACCATCAAGAGCAAGGGTATGTCCTTTGCAGAGGGCAACGTGAAATACCACCATTGGAACCCCGGCAAGGAAGAGGCCGACAGGGCCCTTGCCGAACTCGATGAATACGGAAAGAGGTGGCAGGCATGAGCAAGCGCGATCCACGCAAGGTATTTGGCGAAACCCTGCTGGAGCTGGGCAAGCAGGACGAGAAGGTCCTCGCTCTTTCTTGCGACTCTGCTGCCGGCTCCGGTATGACCCCCTTTATCACCACGTTCCCGGATCGTTACGTCGAATGCGGCATCAGCGAGCAAAACGGGATCGATGTCGCCGTCGGTCTTGCCTCTGTGGGCTTTAAACCGGTGATCTCTGCCATCGCACCCTTTATCACCTACCGCTGCTACGAGCAGATCCGAAACGACGTGGGCTACGGCGAAGCAAACGTGGTCATCGCCGGTTCTTCTTCCGGTTTGCAGCAGGCCACGCTGGGCAGTTCCCACCAGGCGGTGGAGGATATCGCCGTTCTGCGCGCGGTACCCAACCTGGTGATCATTAACCCCGCGGACCCCTATGAGGTGGACATGGCCCTGCGTCAGTCCGTCGCCTACAACGGACCGGTGTACATCCGCATGCCCCGTGCCGCGGTGGAGGATAATCCCTATCCCGCCGGCGAAAGCTTCGAAATCGGCAAGGCGTATGTGCTGCGCAAGCCCCAGAAGATCACCATCATCGCCACTGGCATGATGACCGCCCAGGCCCTTTCGGCAGCGGACATTCTGGCGAGCAAGGGCGTGGAAGTCGGCGTGCTGAATGTTCCCACCCTCAAGCCCATCGACGCTGAAACCATCCTTTCCGCCTGCAAGGCGAGCGAGTTTGTCTTCACCGTCGAGGAGCATATCACGGAGGGCGGACTGGGTTCCATCGTCGCCGAACTGATGGCGGGCGAAGGCCTGAACGCCAAGCTGATCCGCTTCGGCATCCCCGAGGCCGCTTCGCTGAACGGCCCGTATTTCGAGCTGGTGGACGCCCACGGCTTGAGCGGCGCAAAGCTGGCTGAACGGATCGTCGAAAGCGCGAAGTAAGGCCAAAGCGCTCCCAAAGCGGAAGACAAGCAAGTTTGAACCCAGCATAGGTTCAAAACCCCGTACGGGCGGGCGGCATTTGCCGCCCGCCTTTTTGCTTTTTTGGGGATTTGCTCCTTCTGCAAACAGAGACGAACAAAAAACCGCGCCACTTCCGTTGGGAAGTGTGGCGC
>JBMNTV010000012.1:0-42432 GCA_050945915.1 Christensenellales bacterium | reverse complement strand
GCGCGTTACCCACCTGGCTCAGCGTCATTGTGATCGCAGCCGTCAGAGTCGTTTTGCCGTGGTCGACGTGGCCTATCGTTCCGATGTTTACGTGGGGCTTCGTGCGTTCAAATTTTGCCTTAGCCATTTGGGGTTGACCTCCTTGCAGTCCGTACGTTAACGTGAATTTTTAAAATTGTGTGCCCGTAGCCGGGCTGGTCGCATTGCTGGAGCGGGTGATGGGAATCGAACCCACACGGCCAGCTTGGGAAGCTGGAGTTCTACCACTAAACTACACCCGCAAGCGGCGCGACCGCTATTATTCTAATGCAGGGGTAGTCCTTTGTCAATCATCTAAATGGCGTACGAGGGCGAATATGCAGCCATTGATTCATATTTTTTAAAGATTTCGGATGTCCCTGTCCGCCATATACTTCTCGAGCTTGCGCTTGACGCGTTGCAGGGCGTTGTCCACCGCCTTGGTCTGCCTGTTCAGTTCCGCGCCGATCTGTTGGTACGATTTGCCCGAAAGGTACAAGAGCAGCACCTGCTTTTCGAACTTGGAAAGCCCTTCGCCGATACAGCTTTCCACAGCTTCATAATCCTCCCGTCCGATGAGCAGGTCTTCCGGGTTTGTGCTTTTGGAGCAGGACAGCATGTCGATCAGCGTGCGATCGGAGCCGTCGTCATAGACGGGCTTGTTCAGCGAAATATAGGAGTTGAGGGGGATGTGCTTCTGCCTTGTGGCGGATTTGATCGCCGTGATCATCTGCCGCGTGATGCAAAGTTCGGCAAAGGCGCGGAACGAGGACTGCTTGTCCTCCCTGTAATCCCGGATCGCCTTGTAAAGCCCGATCATCCCTTCCTGTATGATGTCCTCCCTGTCCGCTCCGATCAGAAAATAGCTTCTGGCCTTGGCGCGGACGAAGTTTTTATATCGCTTGAAGAGCTCGTCAATCGCCTTGTCTTCCCCTTCCCTTGCGATGGGAATGAGCTCTTCGTCTAAAATGTCGTTCAGCCTGCCGGCCAAGTGAGCCGCTTTCATGGTTACCCCCTTCGCCATTCGTCCAGAGCCAGATACGTTTCGCCGCCCAACCTTGATTCCAAGGCAAATTTCTTTTTTCGATATGCCGCATGCTCCTCCATGAGTTTCGCGGTTTTGCGCACCGCGGCCTGAAGCTCCCTAGCGGACATCCGGGAGGCGTACGCAAAGGTCAGGACCTGGACCAGCCGGTCGCCGGAGACGACGGTCATGTCCTCCCCCTCGTGCTGACGGACGAAACGCTCGATGAAATTGTCCGCCGTTTCACCCTTTCTGGTGTAAACCACCGTTCCCACCGGCCTTTTGTGCTTTCCTCTGCCCACAAAGATTTCTTCCATCGTCTGGGTGCGCCTCGTCTGGTGAGCGTCGAACACCAGCACGAGCTGCTCGCCGGTGAATCCGCAGTGGCTGGCGAGCATGTCCGCCAGATAGTCCCCTGCGGCGGCAAAATCCTCCTCCGCCAGGGCAGCGAGATCCGGCCAGGCACCGATGACGTTATAGCCGTCGACGATCAGGTACATGTTGAACCGGCGTCCTGGCGGACCTTTTCAAACATCAGTACGGCCGCTGCCACCGACGCGTTCAAAGAGTCCAGCGGCCCCTTCATCGGGATACTGGCCAAAAAATCGCACTTCTCCCGGAGGATGCGCGAGATCCCCTCGTCCTCGCTCCCGATCACCAGGGCGAGGGGACCTTTCATGTCACACTCGGACATGGGTTTGCCTTCGGCGTCTGCGCCGCAGATCCAAAGCCCCTCTTTTTTCAGCATTTCGACGGTATTGGAAAGGTTGGCAACCCTGGCCACAGGCAGATAGGCCACCGCGCCCGCACTGGCCTTCCCCGCAGCAGCGGTGACGGACGCGGCGCGGCGCTTGGGGATGATCACCCCGTGGGCACCGGCGCAAAGGGCGGAGCGCATGATCGAACCGAGGTTGTGGGGGTCGTTGATCGAATCCAGCAGGATGACAAAGGGAGCCTCGCCCCGCTCCCTAGCCTGGGCGAGGATGTCCTCCACCCCGACGTACTGGCATTCCGGCATCCGGGCGATGATTCCCTGGTGGTTCGCGGGCTTCCCGGCGTAACCATAGGGAAGGGTCATCTCGTCCAGCTTCTGCCTTGTGACCTCGGAAACCACGATTCCGGCGTCCCGCGCCATGCGGACGAGTTCCCGCAAAGACCCGTCTTCCACCCCGGCGGCGGTGACGAGGATGCGGTCGATGGAACGGCCGCTTTTGATCGCTTCCCGGACGGGGTTTCTTCCGTAAAGGATCAGGGGAAGTTCCCGGTCATCCTGCGCGGGCTGCTGGGGCATTGCTTTGGTCATATTTTCCGCATCCCGGGGATTTGGGCGCGGCTTTTTTCCGGCATCGCGGCTATGGCCCTCCTCCTTTTTGGGGGAAAACCTGCCCTTTGCCTTTCCCTTGCCTTCACCCTGCCTCTGGCGGGGCGCTTTTTCTTCAAAGAGCGGCCGGCCGTTCTTGAATCCCGGTGCGCGCTGTTTCTTATACGGCAAATGTGTATCCTCCGTTATTGTCGTTCAGGCTATTGGGCATTTTTTGAAGCCCATTCGCTCATTCTTTCCTCAAAATCGGGTTCTCCTTCGTGATTTTTCACGAATTCCAACAGTTCCTTGTGCTTTTGCTTCACGTCCTTCATCCTGCCGCAGGACATCCCGGCTTCGGAACACGCGTCGCCAATGCAGGCGGGCCCGCAGTTGCCGAAAATCCCGGGGGCGGCAGCATAGCAAAGCCCCATCATCGCCCAGGCGAGAGCGCGGATTTCCCACTGGGCGCGGTTGCAGCCCCGCAGGCGGAAGAAGTGGATCAGCTCCCTGGCGTTCATAGTGACCATCATCTTGGTTTCCGCCGCATTGGGAAGGACAAACCGCGCGTCCTGCCGGGCGGATTCCTTTCCTCCGCCCAAGGCCTCCACCCATTCCTCGTACCAGGAAGCGATGGTTTCCATTTGGCGGGTATACCTTTCCACCGCTTCCTCCCCAAGGGCCTCGATGGAAGGGGGAACCACGTAGTCAAAACCGTCCTTCGCCTGGTCGACATATCGTTGGGACTGGACGGAAAAGCTGGCGATTCTGTGCCTTGTGATCTGGGCGAGCAACGCCCGGCTGACGCCTTCCACCCCAAAGGTAAAGCTGATGTGTTCCACCGGGGACATGTGCCCCATTTCCGTCAGCCTGTTGATGAAATTCTGCTGGTCCTTGGCTTCTATCTTCTCCTTGAGTTCGCTGATCTCGGCGCCGCTGTAACACAGCCGTGCCGCCATGGCAACGGTGTTTTCCGCTGCTTGCGGCGCGGCTAATAGCGTGACGTGAAGTTTCACGCGGCTCATCCTGTTCCTCCTTCAGCCCTTATAGGGGCGCGGTATCGCCGTGTCCACCACGGCTTCGATCTCAAGCGCCCGCTTCATTAAATACAGCGCACGTTCCTCGTCCCCCGAAAGATAAGCATATCCGATCACCGCCTCCAAGGCCGTGGCGTGGCTGTACTCCTCCGGCTGGGCATTTTTCGGCATCGTGTGGGGCTTTGCGTTCCGGGCCCGGGTAAAGACAGCGCTTTCTTGTTCCGTCAGTTCCGCAAAAATGCCCTTCGCCGCCTTTGCCTGGGCGGAAGCGCGCACCCTGTCCGCGCTCATGCGGTGCAGGGCGTGGGCCTTTGCGTCGTGGGCGTCGATTAGCATCGTCCGAACGTACAGCTCGAACACCGCATCCCCCACATAGGCGAGCACCAAGGGGTTCAACCTGTCCGCCTCGGCGATTTTTGCATCGTACTGCGCGGCTATGCGCGTTCTGAGGTCGTGCATCTGTTCCTCCGGTTCAGGCAGCGAAAGCGCACGCGCGCTTTCGGCTGCTTTACGCAAGTATATCAATTTTAAGGCGTCGTGAATAGGGTGACCCTTAGTTTTTTAAGCTATGTGGGTAGTCCTTCCCGCAATTTCACATATAATTCTACATCACACCCAGCGGAGGTCCTCATGCGCGTCGTCTATCACCGCCAAAAGAAAGCTGCCTTCCCCCTCGTCCCGACCGCTGTTGCCGTCGCCTTTTTCCTGTTGGCGGCGTTGGTCACAGGCGCCATACCCTCCAAGGAAGCCACCTCCGTCTCCGGGCCGCTGAGCGGAAAGACCTTTGTTGTGGATCCCGGCCACGGCGGGTTTGACAACGGCGCCTCCGGACCGAACGGGTCGGTGGAAGCGCCGCTGAATCTTTCGGTTTCTCTTTATCTTGCCGGCGAGCTCCGCATGATGGGCGCCACGGTGATCATGACCCGCACCGACGACAACGCCCTGGCAAACACCAAGAAAGAGGACATGAAAAAGCGGGCGGAAATCCTCTCCCAGGACGGCCTGACGGCGTCCATCAGCATTCACATGAACAAGTTCATTACCAAAAAGCCCAGGGGACCACGGGTTTTCTTCGACAAGGATTCAGAAGAAGGCTATACCCTGGCGCTGATGCTGCAAAACGCGCTGGACGACGCGGTGGGCATTGCCAGAAAGGAGCCTCTGGCCGGCGATTACCTCGTCCTTCGCAGCGGGAAGCAGACCAATGTGCTGGTGGAGTGCGGTTTTCTGTCCAACCCGGAGGACGAGGCGCTGTTAATGACCGCAGAGTACCAGCAGTTGCTGGCGAAGACCATCGCGGAAACCCTCGCCAAGTTTTACGGCGCCGTCACCGATTTCCCCACCTTCGCAAACGTGGCCTGAACCCGAACTGGCCGACCGCATTAATACGCCTTTGCGAAGTACATCATCGTCTTTGCCTTCTTGCCGCAGTGGACGCAGCAGTCGGAAAGCTGCTCCTGCTCCTCGTCGAAGGGCATGCAGCGGGTGGTGGCGCCGGTCTTTTTCTTGATCTCGGCTTCGCATTCCGATTCGCCGCACCACACGGCCCGGACAAATCCCTTTTGAACGCCTTCTTTGAAGGTTTCAAAATCCGTCGCTGTGGTGATGCGCTCGTCCCTCCTCCTTCTCGCCTGCTCCAGCAGGGAAGCGTGGACGTCTGCGAGAAGATCGGAGACGGTCTGTGCAATGTTTTCCATGGGCACGAAGGTCTTTTCGAAGGTATCCCTTCGAACCAGAACCACGGTGCCCTTTTCGATGTCCTTGGGGCCGACCTCGAGGCGGACGGGGATGCCTTTCATCTCGCATTCGTTGAATTTCCAGCCTGCGGACTGGTTCTCCCGGTCGTCCAGCTCCACGCGCAGGCCAGCGGCCTTGAGCTCGGCAAAGAGTTCATTCGCCTTTTCCAGCACGCCTTCCTTGTGCTGCGCGATGGGCAGGATCATAACCTGAATGGGGGCGACTTTGGGCGGTAGGACAAGCCCGCGGTCGTCGCCATGGACCATGATCAGACCGCCGATCATCCTGGTGGAGGTTCCCCAGCTGGTGGTGTACGCGTGTTTCAGTACGCCGTCCTTGTCCAGGAAGGTGATGTCGTAGCTCTTGGCAAAGTTCTGGCCCAGGTTGTGGCTGGTGCCCATCTGCAGGGCCTTGCCGTCCTGCATCATTGCTTCCATCGTATAGGTGTGCTTCGCGCCGGCGAACTTTTCGTTTTCAGATTTCCGGCCAATGATCACGGGGATGGCCAGCACGTTTTCGGCGAACTCCTTATACACGTGCAGCATCTTCACCGTTTCTTCCTCGGCTTCCTCGGCGGTGGCGTGGACGGTGTGCCCCTCCTGCCAGAGGAATTCAGCGGTGCGCAGGAAGGGTCGGGTGGTTTTTTCCCAGCGCATGACGTTGCACCACTGGTTCAAAAGCACCGGCAGGTCCCGGTAGGATTGAATCCACTTGGAATACATGGCGCCGATGATGGTTTCGCTGGTGGGGCGGATGGCCAGCCGTTCGGCCAGCTTCTCCTTGCCGCCGTGGGTCACCCAGGCCACCTCCGGCGCGAAGCCTTCCACGTGCTCCGCTTCCTTCATCAGCAGGCTTTCGGGGATCAGCAGCGGGAAATAGGCGTTCTTGTGCCCCGTTTCTTTGAAGCGGCGGTCCATCTCCGCCTGGATCAGCTCCCAGACGCCATAGCCGTACGGCTTGATGACCATACAGCCCTTCACGTCCGAGTAGTCGGCCATATCGGTTTTAAGCACCACGTCGGTATACCATTGGGGGAAATCCTCCGCGCGTTTGGCGATGTGCGCCACAAATTCCTGGTTCTTCTTTGCCATAGTTTCCTCCATATTTCAATCGGTCTTATTATTGAATAAAAATCGCCCCTGAACACTCAAGGGCGAATCAAATCGCGGTACCACCTCGTTCGCTCCGCAAATATGCGGGGCCTCGAACGGCATAACGCGCCGAGGTCGTCCGGGCTTTCCAATCAAACGGTTTTGCGCCCGGCAGCTCTGGGGCGGGCAACCGGTCCTCCCTTGCGCGAAGCTTTCAGCCACAGCTTCGCTCTCTGTTGCGCGGGATTTGACCGGGTGTTCCCCTTCACAGCCTTTATGTCAAGTGATTTTACCATGAAGTTGCGCCGATGACAAGCAGAATCAGAAGGACAGCTGGCCGTCCTCTGCTTTTGGCTTTCTGCCGAGATGGGCGTACCCCAAAGGCGTCACGATCCGACCCCGGGGGGTGCGGGCGATGAACCCCATCTGCAAAAGATACGGCTCGCACACGTCCTCGATGGTGGAGCTTTCCTCTCCCGTGGAGGCCGCCAGCGTATCCAGTCCCACGGGGCCGCCGCCGAACTTGTCGATCATGCAAAGGAGGAGGTTTCTGTCCACCCCGTCCAGCCCCAGCTCGTCGATGCCCAGCTTGTCCAGGGCTTCTGCGGCGGTTTTTTCGTTGATCTCTCCGTCACAGCGCATATCGGCGTAATCCCGCACCCGCATCAGCAGCCTGTTGGCGATCCTCGGCGTTCCCCGGGACCTTCTTGCGATCTCCGCCGCGCCGCCCGGAGTGATCAGCGCTCCCACCCTGGGCAGGCTTGCGGAGCGGATGATGATTTGGATCAGGTCCTCCACCGCATAGGGCTGCAACCGGTGTATGATGCCGAACCGGTCCCGCAAGGGGGAGGACAGCATGCCCGCCTTCGTGGTCGCGCCGATCAGGGTGAAGCGGGGCAAATCCAGCCGGATCGACCGGGCCGCCGGGCCCTTTCCTACGATGATGTCCACGGCAAAATCCTCCATCGCGGGATAGAGCACCTCCTCCACCGCGGGGCTCAGCCTGTGAATCTCGTCGATGAACAGCACGTCCCCCGCCGAAAGGTTGGTCAGAATCGCCGCAAGATCCCCCGCGTGGGTGATGGCCGGACCAGAAGTCGTGCGGATATTGACGCCCTCCTCGTTGGCGATCACCGTGGCCAGGGTGGTTTTACCCAGCCCCGGCGGACCATAAAACAGCACGTGATCCATCGGCTCGCCGCGCCTTTTTGCCGCGCCGATGGAGATGGACAACGCTTCTTTGACTTCGTGCTGGCCGATGTATTCGCTCAAAAAACGCGGCCGCAGGGAGTATTCCACATCCACATCCTCGGCGGAAAAGCCAGAGGATATCAGCCTGCTTTCCGTCATATCCTCGTCCATTCTGGACCGAAAACCCTTTTCGTTCATGAATCTCTTTTACCTCCGCCTTCCAAGCTCCTTCAGCGCTTCTTTCAGGATGCCTTCCACCCCTTGCGCCCGACTCGCCACGCTTTTGACCGCGCGGCTGGCGGTCTGGGCGTCGTACCCCAGGGCGACGAGGGCGCTGACGGCCTCCGCCTCTGCCCCCTGGGTGGCTGGAACATCCGCCTCTGCCTCTGAACTTGGCAGGATCGCGGATTCTGAAGCGATTTTTTCCTTCAACTCCAGGATGATCCTCTGGGCAGTCTTTTTGCCCAGGCCGGGTACCCGGGAAAGGGTCCGCTCGTCTTCTGCGACGACGCACATCGCAAACTCCGAAGGGGTGAGGGCGGTGAAGATGGCAAGGGCGATCTTCGGGCCGACGCGGCTGACGCTGATTGCGTGTTTGAACATTTCCCTTTCGTCCACCGTGGCGAATCCGTATACCGAAACGGAATCCTGGGCAAAGTTCACATGGATAAAGAGCGTGGTCTCTGCCCCCTTTTTCAGTTTGGAAAGGGTATGGCCGGAGGCAAAAACTTCGAACCCGATGCCGTTGACATCCAGATACAGCCTGTCCGTCAACAGTTCCGCAACGCTCCCGCGCAAAAAACCAAACATCGCTCCTCCTATTTGATCCCGTACTGGTCGTCGATCATCGGGCCCCAAGCCCCGGCGCAACAGATGGCCACCGCCAAAGCGTCCGCAGCATCGTCCGGTTTGGGGATGTTTTTCAACCCCAGCCGCACCCGGACCATCTCCTGCACCTGCTTTTTTTCGGCGTGGCCGTAACCCACCGTCGCCTGCTTGATCTGCATGGGCGTGAATTCGTACATCGGCAAGCCCGCTTCTTCCGCCGCCAGCAGGAGTACCCCCCTCGCATGGCCCACGGGCAGCGCGGTGTTGACGTTATGATAGAAAAAAAGCTCCTCAAATGCGATGACGTGGGGGGAATAGGCGTCGATCAGGTCCTTCATCCCTTTATAGATGAGAAACAGCCGCCGCGGCAACGGCAACTTGGCCGCGGTTTCGATCACCCCGTAATCCACAGGGAGCACCCTTCCCCTTTCGGCCTCAATCACGCCGTAACCCACCGTCGCAAGGCCGGGGTCCACGCCAAGAATCCTCACTCACATCACCTTTTGCCGAACAATTCCACGACCGGCTGTGCCGCGCATCCATAGTTTCTTGCTTATTTTATCACCGAACGCATGGTTGTACAAGGGAACAGCGGAATGGCATCCTTCCAAAGGGCAAAAAAAGAAAAATCAGGGCTTGAATACTGATTCAGAAATATGTATAATTACTCATGAAACAACAAACGGAGGCTTAACAAATGGCAAAACAGAAAATCGTCCTCGCCTATTCCGGCGGGTTGGATACTTCGATCATCATCCCGTGGCTGAAGGAGAACTACGATTGCACGGTCATCGCCGTCGCGGCTGACGTCGGCCAGGGCGAGGAACTCGAACCCCTGCACGAAAAGGCGAAGCAGACCGGGGCGGAAAAGCTGATCATCGCGGATTTGAAGGACGAATTCGTCACCGAGTACATCTGGCCCACCCTGAAAGCCGGCGCGATGTATGAAAACACTTATCTTCTCGGCACCTCGATGGCGCGGCCGGTCATCGCGAAGGCGCTGGTGGACGTGGCCCACGCGGAGGGCGCCACCGCCATCGCCCACGGCTGCACGGGCAAGGGCAACGATCAGGTGCGCTTCGAGCTGACCATCAAAGCGCTGGACCCCTCCTTGAAGATCATCGCGCCCTGGCGGATTTGGGACATCAAATCCCGCGAGGAAGAGATCGATTACGCCGTCGCCCGGGGCATTCCGGTTCCGGTGAGCAAGGACCGCCCCTATTCGATGGACAGGAACCTCTGGCACCTCTCCCACGAGGGCGCGGACCTCGAAGACCCGGCCAACGCCCCGCCGGACGACCTTTATCTGATCACCAGAAATCCAAAGGACGCGCCGGACGAGGAAGAGATCGTTTCCATCGGGTTTGAAAAGGGCGTTCCCGTTTCAGTCAACGGCGAACCCCTCGCCCCGGTGGCGCTGATCGAAAAACTGAACCAGATCGGCGCACAGCACGGCGTGGGCATTGACGACATGGTGGAAAACCGCCTGGTGGGCATGAAGAGCCGCGGCGTTTACGAAAACCCCGCGGGAACGATGCTTTATACCGCCCTCAAGCAGCTGGAGTCCATCTGCCTGGACCGGGACACCCTGCATTACAAGCAACAGGTGGCCCTTCGGTATTCCGAGCTGGTGTACAACGGCCAGTGGTTCACGCCCCTGCGGGAAGGGCTGGACGCCTTCATCAACTCCATCCAGAGCAATACGACGGGGGAAAGCAAGCTGAAGCTGTATAAAGGCCGCTGCTACAACGCCGGGGTCACCTCGCCCTATTCCCTCTATAACCCCGAGTTCGCCACCTTTGGCGAGGACGCGGTCTACAACCAGAAGGACGCCGAGGGCTTTATCAACCTGTTTGGCCTGCCCATCACCGTGGCGGCATTGATGAGAAAGTCTTTGGAAAAATAACCGGAACAATCAAAAAGCCCCGCGGCGAAGAAGCGGCGGGGCTTCGGCATTGACCGGTTCAAGCCGGGTCGGAGGCAGAACAGGCCGGATCACATAAAGAACAGATCGGCAAACAGGGCGACGACGATCAACGATCCGCCGAGGAGCGCCACGGTGGGCAGCCATTTCGCCCTTTTGGTCTGCTTACCGAGGGTGAGTGCGCCGTAAACCATCAGCGCGGCGGACAAAGCCCAGTAAATCAGGGCTTTGGTGGCGTAATCCTTCATCCCTTCCTTCCTCGCTACGGCAAGGACAAAGCGGTGGGCCTCCGGCTTGCTGATCGCGGTTCCCACGTTTTTCGTCTCGTCTGGATTGAAGGATTCCTCTTGGAGTTTGCCGTCCTTGCGTATCACTTTTCCGGTCAGGACGGAGCTGTTCTCCCCTTCGGCAGACGTGTAGGTGACCACCATCCCGCCGCTTTCCAGGTCGCTCTCGCCGTCGACGCGGCTGCCGTCCTCCGCCGTGAAAGCAAAGGTCAGCGAGGCAAAGGTTCTGGAATAGTCGGCGAGGGTATAGCTCCTTCCGCCGAAATCAACGGTCATGGGCCTTTCGATCATTGCCAGCAGGCCGGCGCCCGTACTCAGCAAAAACAAAACGACGATGATCAGCACGAATTTATTCTTCATGGCATGTCCTCCTGATGCGCTGTTGGGATTATACCACAGGAAGCGCTGGTATGGCGATATGTCGATTTGCTATCATGGTCCTTAAGCATCAACTGCACTGCTTAAGATGCGCAAGTTGCCAAAAATGCTGACATTTAAGCGGCTGCCCCGCAAAGGACACACCCTGGCATCTTGTTCCTAATCGCCTATTTGAAGTAAACCACCGACATTTTACGGAGTAAGAAAAATGAAGCTTTGGAGCGGACGTTTTCAGAAAAACACAGATGTGGCAATGGACGCGTTCCATTCGTCGATTTCCTTTGACTGCCGGATGTACAAAGAGGACATCACAGGCTCCATCGCCCACGCGAAGATGCTGGGCAAACAGGGCATCATCCCGAAAGAGGATGCAGAAAAAATCGTGGCAGGGCTATCCGAGATCCTTGCGGACATCGAAGCGGGTAACGTGGAGTTCACCGCCGATGCGGAGGACATTCACATGAACGTCGAAGCACTGCTGATCGAGCGCATCGGGGAGGCAGGCAAGCGCGTCCACACCGGTCGGAGCAGGAACGACCAGGTGGCGCTGGACATGCGGATGTATCTGAAATCCGCCATCGACCAAACCCGTTCCCGCCTGAAAGACTTGGTGGAAGCCCTCTTAAACACGGCGGAAGCGAACCTTCTGACCATCATGCCCGGCTACACCCATCTGCAAAAAGCCCAGCCTGTGACCCTGGCCCACCATTTGCTCGCCTATGCCGAGATGTTCCTGCGGGATTTGGACAGGTTGTCGGACTGCAGAAAGCGGACGGATGTTTTACCCCTTGGGTCAGGCGCGCTGGCGGGCTCCACCTATCCTTTGGACCGGGAGTTCGTGGCGAAAGATCTGGGCTTTGCGGCGGTTTCCAGAAATTCGATGGACAGCGTGTCCGACCGAGACTTTTGCATCGAGTTCTGCTCCTGCGCGTCGATGGCGATGATGCACCTTTCCCGCTTCTGCGAGGAGCTGATCCTCTGGTCCTCGGACGAATTCCGCTTTGTGGAGATGGACGACGCCTATTCCACCGGCTCTTCCATCATGCCCCAAAAGAAAAACCCGGACGTTGCAGAGCTGATTCGCGGCAAAACGGGCAGAGTGTATGGCGATTTGATGGCGCTGCTCACCGTGATGAAGGGCATCCCCCTGGCCTATAACAAGGACATGCAGGAGGACAAGGAAGCCACTTTTGATGCCTTCGACACCCTCTTTGCCTGTTTGGACATGTTCATCCGCATGTTCAAAACCCTGAAATTCCATCGCCGGAACATGGAACAGGGCGCGGCCCGCGGCTTTACCAACGCCACGGACGCCGCAGACTATCTGGTCAAAAAGGGGCTGCCCTTCCGCTCCGCCCACGAGGTGGTGGGCAGGCTGGTCTTCCACTGCATTCAGCAAAAAAAGGCCATCGACGAGCTCTCCCTTGCGGAGTTGCAGGAATTCTCGCCCCTGTTTGAAGAGGATGTGTTCGAGTCCATCTCCCTTTCCGCTTGCGTGGCGGGAAGAAAGTTAAAGGGCGGGCCCGCGCCGGAAACGGTGCAAAGGGCCATCGCAGAAATCCGGCAGGTTCTGAAAACCATCTGACCCGGCTTTTTCATTCCCCGCATCCGAACAGTCCCGACCGAGTTTGGGAACGGATTTGCCGTTGCGTCGTTTCTATGGTAGCAGCAACCATACTGGAGGTTAACCATGAAACGATACGGAATCCTGATACTATGCGTCCTTGCCCTTGCTGCGTTTGCAGCGGGGTGTCAGGAACAGGCGCCCACGGCGGAAAACATCACCTTTACCGCCGTGATCGAAGCGGTAAACGAATACTCCCTGCTCGTCTCCACAACGGAGGACGTGGGGTTTGACAAGGCCAGCGTCAGTTATGCCGACGAGATGCCCGAACCGGACTTTGGCTTCAACGTCGGGCAGACGGTGCGCATAACCATCCTGCCGCTGATCGCCGAAAGCTACCCCGTTCAGGTGCGGGCTGTATCCATCGAGCTGGTATCCGAGCCAGAGACTTCCGCCGATCCGGAAGCGGAGCAACCCGCCTTTGAAGCTTCCTACTATCGCGCGGACGCGATGGCAGAAGGCGGTTTCGAGTTCCTGCTGAACCGCATGCTGAATGCGGACAAGATGGCCATCAGCGCCGTGCGGCACATCCCCGTGATGCTCTTTGAAAGCGCTGAAGACCTTGCCGCTTTCATTGAAGAAGGCAAGGCGCATTTCCAGTTTGACCATTCCTACGGCGAGACCGACGCTTTTTCCAGCATCGCGGACGTTTATGACGACGCCTTCTTCGGGGAAAAGACCCTGCTGGTCCTCTACGCTTCCGAAACCAGCGGCTCCATCCGCCATGCGGTGGAGGAGGTGCGCGTGGAGGGCGGCGACGGGTTAAGCGTCCTCGTTTGCGCCATCGTGCCCGAAATCGGCACCGACGACATGGCGGACTGGTTCATCGTCGTGGCTTTGGAAAAGGACGTCCTGACCGGCGTTTCCGCCTTTGATGCCTGGTATCAGTAAGACTGAACAACGAAAAAGGGACCGGATATCCGGTCCCTTTTTGTATGGTTTTATCCCTTCGCCGGCTTTTCAAAGCAAAGGAAGAACCTGCCGCTCTCCACGATGCCATAAACCGACCTGAATCCCGCGGCTTGGGCAGCACGTGTGATGCTGTGGGCGTCCTGGGCGGTATCGTCCTTCACAACGCCGTAGGCGGTGTGCACCAGCTCGCCGTTGGCGTCGATGTCCAACTCGATGACGAAGGGGTTTTCCTCCTTGATTTCCGCGTCCCAGACGAACAACCTGCCCTTTTCCCGAAGCACCCGAAAAGCCTCCGAAAGCGCTTTTTCGCGGCATTCTTTGGGGAGATACATGAGGAAGAAAAACGCCGTCACATTGTCGAAGGACGCATCCTCAAACTGCAGATCGCAGGCGTCCATGAGGAGCTTTCTCGGGCCTTTCGGCGCTTCGTCCAGCTCCTCCTGCCGGTTGTCGATGGCGGTGACGGCGGAACCGTACACCCTGCCGATGATGCCTTCCCCGCCGCCTCCCAGGTCGAGGATGCTGCCGTTGATTTCCTTTTTCAACGTGATCTTCGCCATGCTGCGTTCCTTTCCGCTTTAATCCTCCAGCGCGGCGAGGGAGAGCACCTCCTCCGCCTTTGCATCCTCCAGCTTTTCGACAGACCTGAGTTTTCTATTGATGGCCCGGGTCCTGACGCCCACCAGGGCGTCGAGTTCCTTGCTGGCCATGTTCAGACGGTTTTGCGTGCGCTCCAGAGCTTCTGCGAATTTGGCAAACTCGCTCTTGACCGCGCCGAGGACCTGCCAGACCTCGTTGCTGCGCTTTTGGATGGCGAGGGTCTGAAAGCCCATCTGCAGCGAGTTCAAAAGCGCCGCCATCGTACTGGGGCCAGCGATGTTGACGCTGTACTCCCTTTGCAAAGTCTCCAGCAGGCCGCGGTTCACGACTTCGGCGTACAGCCCCTCAAAGGGCAGGAACATGATGCCAAAGGATGTGGTATAGGGCGGCTCGATGTACTTGTCCCGAATGTCCTTGGCGAAGGTTTTGATCCTTGCAGAAAGGGCGGAAAACGCCGCGTTCACCGCCTCGGCGGAACCGGAATCGTAGGCGTCCTGCAATGCAGCGTAGGCATCCACCGGGAATTTTGCGTCGATGGGCAGATAGACCGGCGCGTCCCCTTCGCCGGGGAGCTTGATGGCGAACTCCACCCTGTTCTTGCTGCCTGGGATGACGGCGACGTCCGTTTCGTACTGCTCGGGGGAGAGGATCTCCTTCAGAATTGCTTCCAGTTGAATTTCCCCCAGGATTCCGCGGGTTTTGACGTTGGAAAGCACCTTTTTCAAGTCCCCCACGCCGGCGGCCAGGGCCTGCATTTCGCCAAGGCCCTTGTAGACCTCCTCCAACCGGGTGCTGACCAGCTGCATCTTGTCATCCAGGGTTTTTTGCAACTTTTCGTCCACGGTGACGCGGATTTCGTCCAGCCTTTTGTTGCTGTCCTCCTGGATATAGGTCAGGCGCTTGGAGATCGTGTCCCGCATGGCATCCAGTTTTTGCTCGTTGACCGTTTCAAAGGTGCTGAAACGGTTTTCCAGCAGCTTTAGCTGGTTGGCCTGGGCTTCCGCCGCGGTGCGCTGGTTTGCGGAGATCATTTCCGAAAGAAGGCGGATGGAGTCGGAAAGCTCTTTTTTCAGTTCTCCCCTGCTCTTTTGCTCGTCCTCCGAAAGCCTAATAAGGCTTTCTTCAAAATTCGCCGCCTGCGCCTGTTCCCGTTTTCTCTGGCTGAGCACGACAAAAAGCAGCGCGACGGAAAGCGCCAAAGAGACAGCGGAAAGAATGATGAGGATATCGTTCATACCGTCACCTGACCTGACCGTTGCCGAACACGCAGTACTTGACCGTGGTCAGTTCATGAAGGCCCATGGGCCCCCGGGCGTGCAGCTTTTGGGTGCTGATGCCGATTTCCGCCCCCAGGCCGAACTCGCCGCCGTCGGTAAAGCGGGTGGAAGCGTTGACGTACACCGCCGCGGCGTCCACTTCGTCCATAAAGCGCAGGGCTTTGGTGTAATTCTCGGTAACGATGCATTCAGAATGGCGGGTGCCGTGGGCGTTGATGTGGCTGATCGCCTCGTCCAACCCGTCCACAACCTTGACGGCCAGGATGAGATCAGCGTACTCCGTGAACCAGTCCTCCGCCGTCGCCGGAACAGCCCAGGGGACAAGGGCGCAAGTTTCCGGGCATCCGCGCAGTTCCACGCCCTTTGCCCGAAGTTGAACCAGACCTTTTTCCAAGAATTCCTTTGCCACAGGACGGGCGATGAGCAGCTTTTCCGCTGCGTTGCACACCGCCGGGCGGGAGCATTTCGCGTTGAACAGGATGCGTTCCGCCATTGCAAGGTCCGCCTCATCGTCCACGTACATATGGCAGTTGCCCAGGCCCGTCTCGATGATGGGCACCGTGGCGTTTTGCACCACCGAACGGATGAGCCCCGCCCCTCCCCTGGGGATCAGCACATCCACATAGTCGTTCAGGCGCATCAGTTCCGTCGCGGTCTCCCGGGAGGTATCCTCCACCAGCCCGATGGCGCCCGCAGGCAAGCCCTCTTCCGCGCCGGCGGCGTTCATGATGCGAACGATGGCGATATTCGTGTTGATCACTTCCGAACCGCCGCGCAGGATGACGGCGTTTCCGCTCTTGATGCACAATCCCGCCGCGTCCGCCGTCACGTTCGGGCGGGCTTCATAGATCATCGCAATCACACCCAGGGGCACCCTGCGCTTGGCGATCAGCAGGCCGTTCGGCCTTCTCGCCATATGATCCGCCCCGCCGACGGGGTCGGGCAGCGCCGCAACGTCCCTAAGGCCGTTCGCCATGTCCGCAATCCTCGCGGGGTTCAGGGCCAGCCTGTCCAGCATCGCCTTGCTGATGCCCTTTTGCTCCGCCGCGGAAACGTCCTCCTGATTTGCAGAAAGGATCACATTTGCCCTTGCTTCCAAAGCATCCGCCATAGCAAAAAGGATCCTGTTCTTTTGCTCTGTTCCCATGGTCATCAGGGCATAGGAAGCAGCCTTTGCCCTTGCTCCCAGTGTTTGAACGTCCATATCTGCACCTCCCACTCTGTTTGATTAAAGTATACATCATGCAATAGCCCAGTGCAACGCATGACCCTTTTCGCTCTTTGACCCAACTCATGAAAAACCGCCCGAGGGTATTCCCCCCGGGCGAAAAACAAGAGCTGGCGCTACATTTCCGCCAGCGCCCTGTTGATGGCGTTGATATATGCCCTGATGCTCGCCTCGATGATGTCGGAGGAAAGGCCCTTGCCGGTGTAAATCTTCTGCCAGGCATTCACCCGGACGGTCACTTCCCCCAGGGCGTCGTCGCCCTCCGTCACAGCACGGATGCTGTAATCCACCAGCGGCCAGGTCCCGCCCACCACCTTTGCCACGGCGTTGTACGCCGCGCTGATCGGCCCGTCCCCCATGGCGGCTTCGGTATCCTCCCGCCCCTCCCTTTTGAGGGTCACGCAGGCCAGGGATTTGATCCTGTTCCCGGTCTGGATCTGGAAGGATTCCAGCTTAAAAGCCTCTGGAACGTCCGCCAGTTTGTGGCCGATCAGCTTTTCCAGCTCCCTGTCGGAAATGTTTTTCTTTTTGTCCGCCAGTTCCTTGAAGCGGCGGAAGGCGTCCTCCATCTCCTCCTCGGTCAGGCTGTATCCCAGTTCCAACAGGCGTTCGGCAAAGGCGTGCCTTCCCGAATGCTTGCCCAGCACCAGTTCGCTCTGGCTCAGGCCGATTTCCTCCGGCGAGATGATCTCGTAAGTCTGCCGGTTTGCGAGCATCCCGTGCTGGTGGATGCCGGATTCGTGGGCAAAGGCATTGGCACCCACGATGGCTTTGTTTTTTTGAACCTCGACGCCGGTCATCGTCGCCACCAGCCGGCTGGTGCGGGCGATGCGCCGGGTGATGATTCCCGTCGTCACATCGCCGAAGTAATCCGCCCGGGTTTTGATGCCCATGACGACCTCCTCCAAGGCCGCGTTGCCTGCCCTTTCGCCCAGGCCGTTGATGGTGCATTCCACCTGGCGGGCGCCCGCGTCGATGGCCGCCAGAGTGTTTGCCACCGCAAGGCCGAGATCGTCGTGGCAGTGGGCGGACAGCACCACGCCACCAATGTTTGGCGTGTTGTCCTGAAGATACATCATCAGCCTTGCGTACTCTTCCGACATGGAGTAGCCCACGGTATCGGGGATATTGATGGTCGTAGCCCCGGCGTCGATCGCCGCAGCGCACAGCCTGGTCAGAAAATCCCAGTCCGAACGGGTGGCATCCTCGCAGGAAAACTGGACGTCATCGCACAGGGATTTGGCATAGCGCACGCAGTCGACCGCCCTTTCGATCACTTCTTCCGGATCCATTTTGAGCTTGTATTCCATGTGGATGGGAGAGGACGCGATGACCAGGTGAAGCCTGGGTTTGATCGCGCCTTTCAAGGCTTCCCAGGCCCTGTCGATATCCGACCGGACGCAGCGGCACAGCGCAGCCACGCCACATTCCCGCACGGCATCTGCAACCGCCCTGACAGACGCAAAATCCCCCGGCGACGAAGCGGGAAAACCCGCCTCGATATAATCCACGCCCAGGGATTCCAGCTGGCGGGCGATTTCCAGCTTTTCCGAAAGGTTCAGGCTGACGCCGGGCATCTGCTCGCCGTCCCGCAGGGTCGTATCCAGCACGATGATGCGCTTCATTTCCTCCTCCGAAGCTTGTAATATGTTGGGAATATAGCACGCTGCATGTTTAAAGTCAATCGACGGGCCATCCTCGTGCTTGTGCTTTTTTGCCCTTATGTACTATAATGAAAAAAAACAGGAGGGTTGATCATGATCACCGCGCGCGTGGCACCATTCGAAGACCACGGGGACTGTCTTTTCCTGGAAAACGGCATAATCGACCTGGTGGTGGCGTTGTCCGATCTGCGGCTGCTGCGCTATGGATTATGCAATAAGGAAAACATGCTCCACCTTCCCGAAGAAGGGATGGAGGGCGGGCATTCCCTCGCACTGCTGCTTGGGGATGCGAGGGTCGCTTTCGAGCTGGAAAACTGCAATTACGAACAAACGGGATCCGGAGCGAGGCTCTGGGCTCAAACCAAGGACCCGGGTTTTTTGTATGAGCTGGAAATCCGCCTGCACCACGGCAGTTCCGAGATCAGACTCGTCCACTCCATCACCAATACCGGCACCACAGCCGTCACCCTCAGCCTTTGCGCCGAAACCCGCATGGAAGAAGGCGGCCTTGCCGTTCTTCCCCAGTCCCATGCAGACACCGGCGATCGCCCGAACAGGATCATCGCGGTCTGGCCGAACACCAGCATGGCGGATCCGCGCGTCCTCTGGGGCAGCGGCTATATCCTCGTTCAGCAGGCGGACATGAAACCGCTGAAATTCGGCATTTCTGCCGCGAACGGCTGGTCCGCCTACTTCAATATGGACCAATTGCTGCTGTTGCGGTACCCTGTTTTTTGCCGCGAGCCTTATCCGGACCGGGGCTGTTCCGTGGTTGTGGACACCAGGGAGGACTTCACCCTGCTTTGCACCCGCTCTCCCATCGTCACCTTGAATCCCCAGGAACGGCGGTCCCATTCCGAAAGCTGGACCCTCTACGCTGGGGTCACCTGTCCGCCGGTGGAGGAATGGCCGGTTTCGGAAACTCTGCGCGGCCTGGTTTGAGTTGTTTTTTCAAAAAAGAGTGCGCCCGCAAACGCGGGCGCATTTTGAATTTGGCACTGTTCGTTCGCAAAGAGCGAAGGACAAGGAGGTTCGCCCTTTTATCGCTCGTCGTACACCCAAAGGCCGGAGGAATAGACGTAGTGCTCCCTGATCCAGTCGCTGTAGCGGCTGACTTTCCCGTTTGTGGTCACAAAATTGCCGGAGCGCGACCGCTTGAAATACTTGAACTGCAAAAGCGGCAGGTACTCATCGTTCATGAAGAATTCGAGGGTGGGAAGGTCCTGGTTGTCCGCATTCCGGATGGCGAAGTGCAGATGAATGCCGGAGGAGTTGCCGGTGCTCCCCATGCGGGCGATGGTTTCGCCCTGTTCCACCTCGTCCCCCTTTTTGACTGTGATGGTCTTTGGGTCCAAATGGCAGTATACGGAGATATAGTCCGTCATCTTGCCGGTGTCGGGATCGGGGAGTTCGTGGGCGATCTTGACATAGCTCCCTTCACAGGAGCGCGTAGGGCAGAAAATTCCGGAATGGCCGCATTTGTGCGCATCGATGACGATTCCGGAGGCGGTTGCGACGATCTCCCTTGTGGCGTAACGTTTCGTCATGCCGTCGTGGTTGATGTCGATGGCGTTTTGGAGCTTGCCGTGCTTGCCGCCGTCAAAATACAGGTCCAGGGCGGTGATGGCAAAGCTGCTGCCCGAATAGTCCGGGTCGTCCTTGACAGGCCACAAAAACGCGACTTGTGATTCGGCAAGCTGCTCCGCAGCGCCTTCCGCCTTGACGGTGAAGTATACAACGTTGGAAAAGCGGGTTTTGCCGCTTTTCGTGACCCCGCGGACGTTCGCCCTGTATCTTCCCGCCGGAAGGCCGCCGAGATTGTACTCGCACTCCAGGACTGAATCCTCGACAACCAGATTCTTCTCGCCATAGGGCGCAATGCTGATGAACACATCGTAGGACAATACGCCGACATCCGTCCAGTACAGGGTAGCGATATCGCCCTCTGCATAGGATGGCTCCTCCGTGCTGATGACGGGTGCAGACGCGGCAAAGGAAACCGAGAACGGTGCAAGAGATAACAGCAATACAAGCGCCAGCATTGCGCAGAATCGTTTTTTCAACGTTTGGCCTCCGAGATAAAATGGATGTGATCAACTACATGATTGAACCAATTATCCCAAAAATCAACAGCTATTGCAAGTATATGCAACCATTTCTTTCATGCAAAAAGCCCAGAAACCTCCGGGCTTGATCTATTGTATGCCTGTAATTCATGCGCGGTTACCAACAAAGGTCGGCGATCCTGCGGCGCGAATCGCGGGAAAATGGGTTTTGACACGAATTGGACGCGCAGGCGAGCGTCATGGCAAAACCTTTCATCGGCAAGAATGCATGCAAAAGGCCCGGATCAAACCGGGCCATTGCATGCTTTTACATTCAGAACTGCTGACATTCCTTATGAAAAGACCTGCTCACAAGGCGCTTGCCTCACCTCGTTTACACATTGAGTATACCATTGCGGGGCCAAAAATGTGTAACGGAAGTTTTACGAAACCCTAAAACCTTTCTAACGTTTTTGGGGCGCATCTGTTAAAGATGCGTGGGAACGTATGTACTTTGCGGCACTGCGCACCGCCGGCCTTTCGTCAGACAATAGCTTTTTGGCGTGTTCCTCAACGGGCACGCCTTCCTTTTCCGCCAAAACCAGCGCCTGGGCCTGTACCCTGCCCCGGGTCAGCAGATTTTTCCCCACCAGGGCGGAAAGCTCTGCCTTTTCCGCCTTGTCCATCAAGAACAGCCTTTCGTAGTTGAGAACGCCGTGCAGCTCCTCGGGCATTTGAACGGGCGGAAGATGGGCGTTTCTCGGGCAGGCGAGCTGGCAAAGTTCGCAGCCGAAAAGCCTTCGCATGCCATCCATCGCCCAACCCGGCATGCCCTGACCGTCCATCCACCAGCGAATGCATTTTTTCGGGTCCGTCATGGGCAGCGCCTTGCCCGGGCAGGCGGCTATGCATCGTTTGCAATGGTTGCATGGGGCGGGTTCTTTTTCAAACGCCTGGGGCTCCAATGCGTCGGTGATCACCAGTTGGACCGCAAAGTAAGAACCCAGGGATTTGGTTGCCGCAAGCCCGTTCTCGCCGATGGCGGCAATACCCGCGTCCGCCAAAATCCGGCGGACGGGAATCTTTTCCCCCACCAGCCTTTTTGCAAAATACCCTTGTGCCGAAAGCGTTTCGCAAAGTTTGCCCGCGGCGTGGTACAGGGCGTTTTCCGCCGGGTAATAGGCGCAGATGGTGGCGGTTTTCCCGTTCTTGACGGTTCGGTACGGCCGCCAGGCTCGAAGCAGGACGACAAGGGCGGTGGCGCCGGGGTAATCCTTTTGGGCTTCCCCCAAATATGCCGGGGACACGGCATAAGCCCGGTCCGCACCCTCTATTTGGAACACGGCGATCCCTCCGTAAAGATATCGAAAAACCAAGGCCACCGGCAAAGCCGATGGCCATCCGCAAACCTCAGCGCATCAGACGAGATACTGCTCCAAAAACGCCGGAGCGTTCTTGCCTTTAGCATTGATGCTGATGGTTACGGTTAGATTAAACTTGATGGAAAAATCTTCCACCGCCTTGAAGAACGATTCAAGCTCATCGAGGTCGCTGCGGACGATTTTCAAAAAGCCGTCAATATAGAGCGCCTCCAGGTCAAAATCCTGCGCAGCTACTCCACAAATGAACCCAAGGAACATCTTCGGGCTGTCAAGATTGTACTCGGAAGCGTCGATAAACCGGATATTATAATGAATTTCGCGCGTGTGCGACTTATCGTCATCGATATATACGATATTGCCTTTGGCGGTTTTCAGGAGCGCGTTTGCCTCGTCGATGATGCGCTTTGACTTGCCGGCGCCTTTTTCGCCGAAGATTACCCGGAGCATGTGCGCATACCTCCTTTTAGTTCGTGTTCTTGATTGACGGCGGGGAACGCTGTTGCGAACCCTGCTTTGATTATACTACAGTTTTTGGGAAAATCCTAGGCGTTAATACAGCATCCTGAGCATTTCACCGCAGAGGTAAAGGGATCCCGCAGCGACGATCAGCGGCTGCTTTTCGTAATAATCGACGGAAAACTGCAGCGCTTCGACATAAGCATGGCCAACCGTATCCGTAATATGGGTGGGCGCGTGGGTATGCCTTTGGGCGATCATCACCAGTTCTTCCGGCGGAAGGCTTCTTTCGTTGACGGCGACGGCGATGATGTAGTTCGCGCGCTTCGCGAGGATGCGCATCATTTCGTCCGCGTCCTTGTCCTGCATGATGGAGACAATCAAGACGACGAACCTGCCCGGAAAATAGTCGTTCAGCCCCTTGATCAATGCCCGGGCGGCGTTGGGATTATGGGCTCCATCTATGAGAATATCCGGATCCCAGGGAAAGTATTCCATTCTGGCGGGCCATCTTGCGCGTTCAATCCCCGCATGAATGCACTCGATGTCGATGTGCAGCGCCCGGCCTGCCAGCATCGCGGCGACGGCGTTATCCAACTGGTGGGCGCCCAGCATCGAGGTAAAGAGCGGGGTTGTCGCCCCTTCCGGCGTCGTGACGTTGAAATACTGCCCCTCCAAAGAATAGTTAAGGGGCTCGATCACGCAGTCGTCCACCCGAAGGAGCAGGCAGTTCTTTTGCCTGCAGGTTTCCTCGATGATGTCCATGACCTCCGGCTGCTGAGGGTGGGTGATCACCACCTGATTTTTTCGGATGATCCCGCATTTTTCGGTGGCGATTTCCTCATAGGTGGAGCCCAGCACAGCGGTATGGTCCAGGGCGATGGCGGTGATCATCGCGATTTCGGAATCGGCGACGTTTGTCGCGTCCAGCCGGCCGCCGATGCCGGTTTCCAGCACGGCGATCTCCACCCGGCAATTGGCGAACACGCAAAGGGCGGTGGCCGTCATCCGGTCAAACCCGGAAAGATGGACGTTGGCCTCCATCTCCGCCTCCGAAACCAAAAATGCTGCAGCGGCGATCATCTCGTCGTTCACCGGAATCCCGTTGACGCGTATCCTGTCGTTCACGCCGACCAGAGCGGGGGAGGTATAAAGCCCCGTTTCGAGCCCGGCTTCCATCAGGATGGACGCAACATAGGCACAGGTCGAACCCTTGCCGTTGGTTCCCGCTACATGGATCGAACGGAACCTGTTTTGCGGGTTTCCCAAAAGCTCAAGCACAGCCTCAAGCTCCGAAAGGGGCCGGGGCTTGAGACTGCGATTGGAAAAATAGCGGACAAAGTCGAATCCCGTCATCTAGAGAGCATCTCCATGCGTTCTTGCAGTTTTTTCAATAGTTCTTCGTTGCGCGAGAGCGCGGCGCGCACGTCATCGATCACCTTCTGGGGGGCCTTGCCAAGGAACCCGGGGTTTTCCAGCTTGGATTTTGCCCGTTGGATTTCGGCGAGGGCGTTAGCCTTCTCCTTTTCCAGCCTTTTTTGCTCTTTTTGGACATCCACCAGCTCCGCAAGGGGCAGATACGCCGTTCCCGCCGCCGCAACAGCGGAAACCGTGTCCTTTGCGACGCCTTCCCTGTCGGTCAAAACGTCCACCGAGTCCGCATAGGCCAGTTTCTTGAGGTATTCGCCCGTCGCCTGGAACACGCCCAGCTTCTCCGGCGCGGTGACGATGGCAATGCGCGTCTTCTTGGCCGGGGGGACGTTCAGCTCTGCCCGAACGTTTCTGATGCTGGTGATCAGCTCCATCACGTCGCTCATGGCGGCTTCGTCCTCTGCAAAATCGTGATCGGGATTTGCGACCGGCCACGTTGACAGCATTATATACCCTAAATCGCCAGGAAGGAAGCTGTAAATTTCTTCGGTTACAAAAGGCATGAAGGGATGCAACAGCTTCAGCGTGTTTTTCAGCACGAAAAGCAGCACGCTTCTGGCGCACTGGCGCTGGGTTTCGTCCTCTCCATAAAGCCGGGGCTTCGCCATTTCGATGTACCAGTCGCAAAACTCCGACCAGATGAAATCGTACACCTTCTGGGAAGCGAGGCTCAGCTCAAAAGCTTCCAGATTTTCCGTCACTTCCCTGATGGTTTTGTTCAACCTGGAGAGAATCCAGCGGTCGGCAATGTCCGCCTGAACTTCTTCGATGGGCAGCACGGGTTCGTCGCCGATGTTCATCAGCACGAAGCGGCTGGCGTTCCATATCTTGTTGGCAAAATTGCGGCAGGACTCCACCTTTGCGCCGTAAAAGCGCATGTCGTTTCCGGCGCTGGTACCCATGGTCAGCGAGAAGCGCAAAGAGTCCGCGCCGTACTCGTCGATGACCTGCAGCGGGTCGATGCCGTTGTTCAGGGATTTGGACATCTTTCTGCCCAGCTCGTCCCGCACGATGCCGTGGATCAGCACCTTCGAGAAGGGCTTTTCCCCCATCTGGGAATAGCCGAACATGATCATCCGCGCCACCCAGAAGAAGATGATGTCGTATCCCGTCACCAGCACGGAAGTCGGGTAGAAATAGTCGAGTTCCGGCGTATGATCCGGCCAACCCATGGTGGAAAAAGGCCACATGCCGGAGCTGAACCAGGTGTCCAGCACGTCCTCGTCCTGCTGGAGGCGGTGGGAGCCGCAACGCTTGCACTCGTTCGGCGCTTCTTCGGCGACCATGATCTCGCCGCAGTCCTCGCAGTAGTAAGCGGGAATCCGGTGTCCCCACCAGAGCTGCCGGGAGATGCACCAATCCCGGATGTTTTCCATCCAGTTGAAATAGATCTTGTCGAACCGTTCGGGCACGAACCGGATCTCTCCGCTGCGCACGGCTTCGATGGCGGGCTTTGCCAGCTCCTTGGTGGCCACGAACCACTGCTTGGAGATCAAAGGCTCGATGGTGGTATGGCAACGGTAGCAGGCGCCGACGTTGTGCTTGTAGTTCTCGGTCTTCACCAGGGCGCCGCTTGCTTCGAGCTCCTCGACGATGGCCTTCCGGCACTCCAGCGCACGCATCCCGCAGAACTTGCCTGCGTTTTCGTTCATCCTTCCGTCGTCCGTCATCACCCGGGGCATGGGAAGGTTGTGGCGCACGCCCACCTCGTAGTCGTTCGGGTCGTGGGCAGGGGTAATTTTGACGCAGCCGGTGCCGAATTCGCGTTCCACGTACTCGTCCGCAATCACCGGAATGGGCTTGCTCAGAATGGGCAGGATGACGTTCTTGCCCACCAGATGGGCATAGCGCTCGTCCTCCGGATGAACGGCGACGGCGGTATCCCCCAGCATGGTCTCCGGCCTGGTGGTGGCCACCACCAGCCCTTCCCCGCCGTCCTCCGCCTTATAGCGGATGTGCCACAGCTTCGAATCCTGTTCCTCGTATTCCACTTCGGCGTCGGACAGGGCGGTTTTACAGTCCGGGCACCAGTTGATGATCCGGTCCCCGCGGTAGATCAGGCCCTTGTTGTAAAGGTCCACAAAGGCTTTGATCACCGCTTTGTTGCAGCCCTCGTCCATGGTGAAGCGTTCCCGCTCCCAATCGCAGGAACTGCCCAGTTTCTTGAGCTGCCCCACGATGATGCGGCCGTACTCGTCCCGCCACTGCCAGGCGCGCTTCAAGAAGCCTTCCCGTCCCAAATCCTTTTTAGTTATGCCCTCCTTGGCCATGGCATCCACGATCTTGACCTCGGTGGCGATGCTGGCGTGGTCCGTTCCAGGCATCCAAAGGGCTGAGTAGCCCTGCATGCGCTTGAAGCGGATCAGCACGTCCTGGATGGTGTTATCCAGCGCGTGGCCCATGTGCAACTGGCCTGTGATATTGGGGGGCGGGATAACTATGGTGAAAGGCTCCTTATCGGGGTCGACCACGGCGTGGAAGCAATGGTCCTTTTCCCAGGAAGCGTAAATGCGGTCTTCCACGGATTTGGGGTCGTACACCTTTTGCATTTCATTTTTCATGATATCACCTCAACGTCAAATGTCGGATTCAAAATAAAAAAGCCCGCCCCGCCACAACGGACGGAGAAAGCTCCGCGGTACCACCTTGTTTGGGCAAAAATCTGCCCCCCTCTGCGCCCGATAACGGCGGCTGCCGTGCCGCGCTACCCTTTCACGCGGCCCGCTCCGGCGCGACCTTCGCCCGTTCCCTTCCAAAAGCCCTTTCAGCCGCGGGGCTTCTCTCTTCATGGCGGAAATCCGGGTTACTCCTCGCCTTCTTCGCGTTTGCATATATTGAGAATATACGGTATATCCATCGGCCTGTCAACTCCCCTTTCCTGCTGCCCCGCCATGGCGCCCTTCTGGAAAAAAGGGAGAGCAGGGCTTCGATGGAAGAATCCCAAGACCGGTGAATGGGGCGCGCGCCCTGGTCCTTGGCTTTACGGCGCTGTGAATCGTGCTTTACGCCCTTCCCGCGGCAGCGTACATATTGTTCCCCGTATCCCTCCTGCTCCTCCATTTTGTGTGGTGGATCTAACTGGAACGCAGTATGAGTTTGCCCCGCAACCGGGAAGGCCCAAGGGGGAGCTCAATCGCCTTTCGCGCGGTCTGCACCCTCAACGGTGCCCTCTGCCCCGCCGCGTTCCAACACCTTCTTGCTTTTAAAGAAAGTGGACGCATACTGGACAAAGGCCATGATGCCGAACACCACTGCCAGCCCCAGCACCACCATGTGCCAGGGGGCGATCCAGGCGAAATAATTCGTCAAAAAAGAGAGCACGATGCCTGTATTGAAGCAGACGGTGGATAGCTTGCCCCAAATCCTCGCATAGACGACGATCTTATTCTTCAAAAGGAATGCGCTGCCAATGATCAGCGCAAGGTCCCGGACGACGACAAAGGCGAGGAAGATCCAGTGAATATACCCCACATAGGTCAGGCAAAAAAGCGCCGCCAACAGCATCAGCTTATCCGCCAGGGGGTCCGCCAGCTTGCCGAAATCTGTGATCTGGTTGTATTTTCTGGCGATGTAGCCGTCCAGAACGTCCGTGACGGCGGCAACGGAGTACACGACGACAGCAGCGATGTAGTTCTCCGCTCCCAGGAAAAGGTAAAGAAATACGCCGATTAAAAGCAGGCGTATGATCGTCAGCACATTCGGGACGTTCCATTTCATATTTGCTCGAGCACCTCTTGCGCAGCTTTGCAGCTTTATTTATAAAACATTATATCCCTATTTCTGTCCAACGGCAACAGAATCCGCTCAAAAACTACCATTGTGGCAAAAATTTGTCTATTATGAGCGCTGAACCCTTGTGGCGGCGATGAACGCCACCTTCATCCTGCGTCAATTGTCCTTCGTCGATACAGGTAGAATGCAGATTGGCCCAATGTTTGAAAAAAGGATTGCCGCCGGTTCCTCGCCTTCCAAAAACGAACCGTTTTCGCCCGGGCAAAAACCCGTTGTCGCCGGAAGCCGTTATGCAACTCGAAAAAACTAAACACAGCGGCGACGCCACGCGCCCCGCCGCAGGTTTTGCTTTTATCGGTCTTCTCTGAAATAGTTGATCCCGCAGCTGGCGGGCTGCATGCTTTCCTTCTTCTGGCGAATGCTGGTGAAGATGAGCACCAGCACCGTGGCGACGTAGGGAACCATGTCGTAAATCTCCATGGGGATGCCGATGTGCACATACATGCGCATGACGCTCAAGCCGCCAAAGACCAGGCTGCCGATGAGCGCCCGAAGCGGGCTCCAGGCAGCGAAGATGACGAGGGCGACGGCAATCCAGCCGAGGCCGCTGACGCCGTTGTGTACCCAGACGCCGCTGCACGTCACCATCGAGACGTACATCCCGCCGATACCGCAGATGCCGCCGCCGATGCAGGTCGCGAGGTACTTGTACTTCGTGACGTCAACGCCCGCGGCATCCGCTGTGGCCGGGTTTTCGCCAACAGCGCGGAGGTTCAGACCCGCCCGGGTGCGCTTCAAAAACCACCAGAGCGCGATCGCCACGGCAACTCCGAGATACACCAGGAAGTTGTAGGAAAACAACAGCCTGCCCAGGACGGGAATGTCCGACAAAAAGGGAATATGGATGCTTGCGAACACCGCTTTCGCTTCCGCGCCCACCGCCGCGTAGCCCCCCGCGCCCTGGGCCAGCGTTTCCCCCAGGAAGTTGGCCAGGCCTGTGCCGAAGATGCTCAGGGTCAGGCCTGTGACGTTCTGGTTGGCCCGCAGCGTCACGGTTAAAAAGCCGTAAATCAGCGCGCCCAAAGCGCCGAACAGGAACGCCCCCAGCACCGCAAACAGCGCGATGGGCAGGGCGGAACCCGCGGCAAACAGCTTTTCGGCAACCATCGAGGAAGCGAGGCCGGAAACCGCGCCCATGAACATCATGCCCTCAACGCCCAGGTTGAGATTTCCGGATTTTTCCGTCAGGATTTCGCCCAGCGTTCCAAAGAGCAAAGGTGCCCCCGCCAGCACGGCGGCGTTGATGAGATTGACGATGTTATCCATGCTTCTTTTCCCCCTTCTTGCGGAAGACAAGCCGGTAATTGATGAAGAACTCGCACCCCAGCAGGAAGAACAGCAAGATTCCCGTCAAAACGTCCGCTGCAGAGGAGGGAATCTTGAAGGTCGTCTGGATCCTTCCCGCGCCCTTTTCCAGCACGGCGATGAAGAAGGAAACCACCACCATCAAAAACGGGTTGAGCTTGGACATCCATGCCACGGTGATCGCGGTAAATCCGGTTCCGCCGGCGGTCATTTCCGTCAGGGTATAGTCCGCGCCGGAAACCTGCAAAAAGCCCACCAGTCCCGACAAGGCGCCGGAAATGACCATCGTGCGCATCATAACCCTGCCCACCTTGATCCCGGCATAGCGCGCGGTGTTGCTGCTTTCGCCCACGACGGCGATTTCGTAGCCGTGTTTGGTGCGAGTCAGGTAAACATACACCGCCACCACCAAAAACACGGCGATAATCCAGCCGATGTGGACGCCGAACACCTTCGGAAGCCTTGCCGCAGCGTCGAACATCGCGATCTTCGGGAAGCCGCGCATTGCGGGGTCCTTCCAGGGACCGCTTTGCAGGTACTTCAACAGGCAAAGGGCGATGTAGTTCAGCATCAGGGTGAACAACGTCTCATTGGTGTTCCACCTGGCCCGAAAAATTGCGGGGAGCAGGCCGTAAAGCCCGCCCGCGACGATGCCGGCGAGCCCCATGACGATGAGAAGCAGCCAGGAAGGCAGGGAATCATAGGCAAACAGAGCGAAATAGCTGGCGGCGATGGCGCCGACGAGGATTTGCCCCTCCGCGCCGATGTTCCAGAAACGCATTCGAAAAGCCAGGGAGATCGCCAATGCCGCGATGAGCAGGGGAATCGCGATGCGGATCGTCTCCTTCAGGACGGTGACGCCGCCCAGACTGCCTTTGATCATGTCCGCATACACGGCGACGGGGTTGTGCCCCAGGGCAAGGATCAAAAGCCCTCCGAAAACCAGTGAGCCCAAAATGGCAAGAACGCGGATGAGCACGGCCTGCGTTTTCGGCAGATTTTCGCGCTTAACCATGCGAAGGAAAGGCTCCTTCGCTTTTAGCGCGTGGGCTGCATTCGGGGTTTTGCTCATTGAACCTCTCCTTCCCTGCGTTTTTTGCTGGGCGCGCGCATCATCAGAAGTCCGACTTCTTCCTTGGTCACGTACCGCGGGTCCACGATGCCGCTGACCTTTCCGCCACACAGCACCATCAGCCTGTCACAAAGCTCCATCAGCACGTCCAGGTCCTCGCCCACGTAAAGCACGCCGACGCCTTTTTGCTTCTGTTCATTCAAAAGGTCGTAAATGATGTGGGAGGAGTTGATGTCCAGCCCCCGCACAGGATACGCCACCACCAGCACCGACGGGCCGGAAATGATCTCCCGCCCCAGCAGCACCTTCTGCACGTTCCCCCCTGAAAGTTGGGAAACAGGGGTGCTAACGTCCGGTGCAACGATGCCCAGCTTGTCAATCAGGTCTTCCGCCACCTGCTTGGGGGTTCTGCGGTCGACGAAAATGCCCTTGGATTCGTGGTAATTCTTGAGCATCATATTGTCCACCATGTCCAGACCGGCAACCAGGCCCATGCCCAGCCTGTCCTCCGGAACAAAGGCGGAGCGGATACCCATCTTGGCGATGTCATAGGGGGATTTGCCCACGATGCTCTCGGCCTTGTCGTTCATCACGTGAAGGATCTTTCCCGATTTGACGGGATAAAGACCGGTGATGGCCTCGCAAAGTTCCCGCTGGCCGCTGCCCGCCACCCCCGCGACGCCGAGGATCTCTCCCCGCTTTAATCGGAAGCTGACGTTGGAGAGCTTTTTGACGCCTTCGTGGTCCACACAGGTCAGTCCGACGACTCGCAGGCAGTCCTCAGTGGCATAGCTTTCCGGCCTGTGGATGGCAAGGCGCACCGAGTAGCCAACCATGGCGGTGGTCAGGCTTTGGGCGTCCGCATCCTCGGTTTTTAGCGTGGCGACGCACTTCCCCTTTCTAAGCACCGCCACCCGGTCGGAAATGGCCAGCACCTCGTTCAGCTTGTGGGTGATGATGATGATGGAGTTGCCGTCTTCCTTCATCCTGCGCAGGACATCAAAGAGCCGTTCCGTCTCCTGGGGGGTCAGAACGGCGGTGGGCTCGTCCAGTATCAATATATCAGCACCGCGATAAAGCACCTTCAGAATCTCGACGGTCTGCTTTTCGCCGATGGACATGTCGTAAATCCTTTTATCCGGGTCGATGTCGAACCCGTATTTGTCCGCGATCTCGCGGATCCTCTTGGAAAGTTCCTTCCGCTTGATATGCACTCCGCCCGGGAGGCCGAGGACGATGTTTTCCGCCGCGGTGAGCACGTCCACCAGCCGCAGATGCTGGTGCACCATGCCGATTCCCAGGGCAAAGGCGTCCTTTGGGGAGCGGATCGTCGCCGGTTCGCCGTTGACGATGATCTCGCCGCTGTCCGGGTAATAGATACCCGCCAGCATGTTGACCAGCGTGGTCTTGCCGGAGCCGTTTTCGCCCAAGAGTGCGAGGATTTCGCCTCGGCGCACCTCCATGGTCACCCCGTCGTTGGCGACGACGGAGCCAAAGGTTTTGGTGATGTTTTTCAGCTCTATGGCGTTGGGATGTTCGGTCGTCATAAAGCACCTGCTTTCGGTCATGATTCGTGTTTCGTATAATGCCCTTTGCTTATCGGTGAGCGATTCTATGGGTTCTTCCGCGCAAAATGCGGGCGAATCCACCGGTTGCGGACCGAGGAACGTTTTTAGCCATCGAATTGCTCCTTGGCGACCCAGCGCCCATGCGGATGCACGGGCGCTTTGGTCGGCAAGCGGATTCGTTACTGGTTGACGTGAATGCCTTCGATGATGTAATCCCAGGAGGGAGAGCTCTGGGGTTCCTGGAAGTACTCGCCGGCGGGAACGACGGTTTCGCCGTCCACGGTGACGAGGGGACCGTCAAACACGTGGATTTCGCCGGAAAGGATCTTCTGGCGGGCAGCTTCGATGGCTTCGGCGGTGCCTTCGGCCACGAGGGCTTCGTTCAGGGGCGCGATGTCCACAAAACCTTCGGCCAGACCGGCAGTGAAGTCGGAACCGAGCTCCGTGCCCTCGACGACAGCCTTGACAGCCTTGATGAGGAACTGGCTCCAATCCCAGATGGCCGAGGTCAAAACAGCGTTGGGAGCGGCTTCGGACATATCGGCGTTATAACCCACGGACCAGACGCCGTTGGCTTCTGCGGTGGTCTGGGTGGCCGTGGAGTCCGCGTGCTGACCGAGGACGTCGCAACCCATGTCGATCAGCGCCTGGGCAACTTGGGCCTCCTTGGTGGGGTCGTTCCAGGAGTTGGTGTACATCACTTCCATGGTCACATCGGGGTTGACGGACTTGGCGCCAAGATAAAAAGCGGTGAAGCCGCTGATGCACTCGGCGAAGGGCATGGCGGTGACGTAGCCCAGCTTGTTGGTCTTGGTCTTCAAGCCGGCGGCGATTCCGGTCAGGTAACGGGCCTCATAGATGTTGCCGAAATAGTTGTGCATATTCGGGAGGCCGCTGCCCGCAGCCTGATAGCCGGAAGCGTGGAAGAACTCGATCTCGGGGTGTTCGGCCGCGGCGGCGAGCATGTAATTCTCGTAGCCGAAGCTGGTGCCGAAGATCGCGTTGCAGCCGGCTTCGATCAGCTCGTTGATGGCCACTTCGGCGTTGGAGTCCTCGGTGATGTTGTACTTGGAGATGATCTGGTCATCCCTGAGACCCAGCTCCTGCTGCATCTTGTTGGCGCCGGCAATGTGGGTGTAGGAATACCCCTTGTCGGACGCGTCGCCGATGTAAATAAAGCCGAGCTTGATGTTTTCAAGGGTCAGGCCTTCGGAGTCCTTGCCGCCGTTATTCGGCGTTTCGTCGGCACCGTTGGAGCAGCCAACGATGGCAAACAGCATCATGGCGGCCAGAAGCACAGCCAGCAGCTTTTTCATTTTCTCTTCCTCCTGAATGTGTCCGTTTTTTGATATGTTCTCCCTTAACAGGGAATACAATCGTTCTTTGGGTCAGCTTTTTCTAAACGCAATGTAGCCGGGACGCATCTCGTCGATAATGGCCAAGGAGCACACGTCGATTCCCATTTTACGGAGCCTCTCTCCGCCGGACTGGAAGCCCTTCTCGATGGCGATTCCAATGCCCGCAAGGGTTGCCCCGGACTGCCTGACAATATCGATCAGCCCCAACATCGCCTGCCCGTTGGCAAGAAAATCGTCGATCAACAGCACCGTGTCCTCTTTCGTGATGAATTTACTGGAAACGGTGATAGAGTAATCCTTATCGTAGGTGTAGGAGTGGACTTTCGCCGTATAGAGGGAGCCGTCGAGATTGAGGGATTTGGCTTTTTTTGCAAACACGACCGGGCAGTCGAAGTACTGGGCGGCTATGCAGGCGATTCCGATACCCGAAGCCTCGATGGTGAGAATCTTGGTGATGTGTTTTTCTTTGAAGTGGGCGGCGAACGCCTTGCCCATCTCGTTGTATAGTCCAATGTCGCACTGGTGATTCAAAAAGCTGTCCACCTTAAGGATGCCGCCTTCCTTGACCGCGCCATCCTTAAGGATGCGCTGCTCTAAAATCTCCATTGCGGGAATACCTCCAAATTCGATGGTTGTCATCGGGCAGAACGCACTGCTTCGATGTGGCTATTATAAGACATCCAACCTGGCAAGACAATCGTTTTTTCGGATATTTGCGCAAAATAAAGCAGTTTTTTTGAATTTCGTTCGGATTACTCCGAACTTTTATTATTATTATTATCATTCGTATACGATCGTTCTCGAAGGGCGGGCAGCCCTTTCCTGATTTTCCAAAGCAGCGGATAAAGCCTAAAAAAAGGTGGGATACTATGCCCATCAACCAAAAGGAGGCTAGAAGAAATATGGCGAACCTTACCGAAAAAGAACTGAGCGCTCTTAACGACCTCTTGAGTTCCGAAGAGCTTGAGGTAAAAAAATTCCGCATGCTGGCAAACAGCACCGCCGACCAGTGCATCAGGGACAAGTTCAACGCCATCGCGGACAAGCATCAACAGCATTTCAACATGCTTTATAACCAGCTCAACTAGGAGGTGCCCCATGCAGGCAAACCAGAATTACACCGATAAGGAAATCCTCTTCGACGCGCTTCATACCGAAAAGCACCTGACATCCAACTACAACACCTTTGCCAACGAATGCGCGGACCCCGTCCTGAAAAAGACCTTGATGGACATCCTGAACGACGAACACAGCATTCAGTTTGACGTGTTCTGCGAGCTTCACAGCCGCGGACTTTATCCCACGCCCATGGCGGAAACCCAGAAGGTGGATCAAGCCAAGCAAAAGTTTGGCAACATCAGCCGCACGATGCAGGGCACTCAAGGCAATCAGAACTGGTAACACAACCCGACCGACCACCCGAGCAAAAGGCATCCCCCCTTGGAAAAAGGGGGGTTGCTTTTTTTAGCTGTGTACTTTGTTAAAGCTCGTCTGTGGGTCTTTGGCCGTACCGTCCTACTCCGGTATAGTTTCCTCCTGGAACGTCCTGAGGGGTTTTCTGCCCGCCTCTCAGCAAATTATTGTTGTTGTTTTGCTGATTCTCGCGATTCTGTTGGTTCTTGTTCTTTTTGTTGGCCATCATCACACCTCCTTTCAAAATCATTATGCCCAAAAAAGAAAAAAGCCCGCGGCGAAACCGCCGCGGGAGCACAGTACATTTTGGTTAACGGAAGTAATACTTACAGGCGTCGTAAAGCTGGGCAGGAACATCCTTGCGGACGGAAACGGCCATGTCGAGATCCGCCTTGACGATCTCGGTTCCCTTGAGGGCGACCATGTTGCCATAGTCTTTGGCCACGACCAGCTCCCCCGCCTTGACACCCATGCGGGAGCCCAGGACGCGGTCAAAGGCGGAAGGCGCACCGCCGCGCTGCAGATGGCCAAGCACGATGCTTCTGCATTCCAAATACTTGCGGTTTTCGTCCAGAGATTCGTCCGCACGCATGCGCTTTTCGATTTCCGTGGCGAGGTCCTTTGCCAGCTGGCTGTTGACCAGGAGGGGATGACCAAAAGCGTCCACACCGAGATCGCCCTGCTCCAGCCCTTCGATGGTAACGCCTTCAGCGACGGCGATGATCGTGTAGCGCTTGCCGCGGTTATAGCGCTTCTTGACGATGTCCATGATTTCATCCAGGTTCATGGGGAACTCGGGGATGACGACGATGTGGGCGTCCGCAGCCCAGCCACCGTACAGCGTGATCCAGCCGGAGTGCCTGCCCATGCATTCGACGACGAAGCAGCGCGCATGGGAAGCAGCGGTGGTGCGGATGCGGTCGATGCAATCCATGGCGATGTTTGCCGCAGTGTCAAACCCGAAGGTAAAGTCTGTGCAGGAAAGGTCGTTGTCGATGGTCTTCGGGACGCCGACGACGTTTACGCCGTGTTCCTTGCGCAAAAAGTTGGCCACGCCCAGGGTGTCGTCCCCGCCCACGGCAACCAACGCCTCAAGGCCCAGCTTCTTCATGGTGTCAATCACCATTTGCGGGCCGTTCGGGGTCTTCTTGACGTTGGTGCGGGAGGACTCGATGATCGTTCCGCCCATGGTCTGGATGCCTTCCACATCCTCGGGGGTCAAGACTCTGTGGTCGCCGTACAGCGCGCCGCGCCATCCGCCCAAAAGCCCGACAACCTCGATATCCGCCTTGGAGCAAACCTCCACCACGCCGCGGATGACGGCGTTCAGGCCGGGGCAGTCTCCACCCCCGGTGAGTATCCCAATTCTTCTTTTCATGTTTCTCCTCCTGTGACAGACGTTTTCGGATAGGTTTTCCAAATGAGGGAACAAAAGTCGTTTATACATGTCTATTATACTTTAGGCTGATTGATTAATCAATAGTCCCCAAAAAGCGGATTCGCGATTGCCGGACTCAAGAGACGGCAAAGACGCACCCAGCCCCGGTCCGGCCGGGTGCGCAAAACCACAGGCGCAAAACATGTTTAAATCAGGCGGGAATCCTACCGCACCTTTATTGCTATTGTATCACACCGCCTTCGATTCTTTCCACTCTTTTACCGTCGAATTCGGCTTCGCAGTCTGCGAACCGCTCCGCGCCGCCGCAAAGCCATACCCTGTTCCCCTCCTTGTGGAGGCCGATGAGGGCAAGCCCCGCCCGGTACATCCAGGCCGCAGAACCGGTGTACCAGGTCCACCCCGCGCGGCCCGGCCAATCGCCGTCGTAAACATCCCCGGCCATCACATAGGGCTCCCCGCGGTAAACCGCAGAGATGATGGGGTTGTCGCTATGGCGGATGGGGTTGATCATCGAGTAAAGCTCCGCGGCTTCCTCTTTGTCGCCATTTTCCAGCAGGGCAAGGATCCACCAAGCTGCTGCGTGGGTGTACTGCCCGCCGTTTTCCCGCAACCCCCTTGCATAGCTTTGGATATACCCCGCCCTGGGGAGCTGGTTTTCAAGCGGCGGGTCCAGAAGTTTGATGATCCCCGTCTGGCGGTCCACCAACAGCTTCCTGGCAGCAGCAAGCGCTGCTTGCGTCCTTTTTTTCGGTCCTCCTGCCAGGACGCTCCAGGCCTGGCTGATCAGGTCGATCCGGCATTCTGTGTTTTCCTTGCTGCCTAAGGGGGAACCGTCGTCGAAGTACGCCCTGCGGTACCATTCGCCATCCCAGCCGTGTTTGTCCAGAGCGACGCGAAGCTCCTCCGCTTTGCGCTTCAGGGCCTTTTTGTCCTCCCCTTCGCAATAGGGAAGGAAGACGTCGATTACCGCTACCGTAAACCAACCCAGCCATAGGCTTTCGCCCCTGCCCTTGTTCCCGATGGTATCCATCCCGTCGTTCCAGTCCCCCGTTCCCATCAGGGGCAGGCCGTGTTCCCCCGTCTGGAAGGAGGCGTAAATCGCCTTCAGGCAGTGCTCCCGCAGGGTTCCGGTTTGCTCCGAAGGCTCCGCCTCGTGATAGACATCGTGTCTGTTTTCGGGGAAGGGTACATCCTTAAGATAGGGAACGGCCTCGTCAAACACGCCGTCGTCCCCGGTGGCTTTGGCATACTGCGCGGCCACGAAGGGCAAAAACAGCCGATCGTCCGTGATTCTCGTTCGAACGCCGGTATACGGCGGGTGCCACCAATGCTGAACATCCCCGGATTCGTACTGGTGCGCCGCGCAAAGCAGCAAATGCTCCCGCACCCTGGCGGGGTCGATTTCGATGAGGGCAAGAACGTCCTGCAACTGGTCCCGAAAGCCAAAGGCGCCGCCGGTCTGCCACCAGCCCGCCCGGGAAAACAGGCGGGAAGCATACACCTGATACAAAAGCCAACCGTTCATCATCCGGTTAAAGGCGTCGTCGCCGGTCTTGATTTTCAGCCTGCCCAGTTTCTCCTTCCAGAACTGGCGCACGTTGTTCAGCTCGATCTCCGGTTCAAAGGCTTTTGCGGCAAGCAGGGCGTCGGCTTCCCCTTCTTCAAAGCCGATGACCACCGAAAGCCCCACCGTTTCCCCCGGTTCGATGGATACTCTTTTTCGGAACCCTGCGCAGGCGTCGTTCCCGCCGCCGGGCTGCTTCTGAAGCTCTGCCCCGAACTGCGCAGCGTTCCTGCCGAAGAATTCCTCCCGGGAGCAGGTCCATTCCGCGCCCTTCAGATAGGCATAGGCAACGCCCTTTTCCCCGCCCGTGCGGCAAAGGAGCACGCCCTCTGATTCCCAGGCGCAAAGCGTCCTGTCCGCAACAGACTGGCCAAGCACCCATTCCGCGCAGAAATAGACGGAAAGCTCCCGTTTTCTGTCCATCGGGTTGGTCAGATCCAGCTTCCAGCACTTCGCGCCTTTGGAGACAAAGGCGGTCAGCCTGGTATAAAGCGATTCCTTGCCGCAAGTGAACTCCGTGAAGCCGTAGCCGTGCCTCACCAGGTATTCGCCCTGGCCGTTCGGCGTCGGCGAATAGACTGCACCGGTTTCGTCGTCCCGGATGGCGAAGGTCTCGCCGTTTCTGCCATCCACCGGATCGTTGGAATGGGGGGTCAGCTTGAAAAGGGCGCTGTTCTTCGCCCAGGTAAACCCTCCTCCGCTTTCGGTGACGATGGCGCCAAAGCCCTCCTGGGCCAGGACGTTGCTCCAGGGTACGGGGGTCAGCCTGTCCTTCAGGCGCATGACGTAATCCTGTCCGTCGAACCCGCCGATGCCGTTGAAATGGGCCAGACGGGGGGTTTTGATCGCCAGGGCATGCTGGCCAAGGGGGGGTCTTTTCCGCTTTTCCCGCTTTTTCGGCCGCTTGTTCGATGACGAATCCAACGCCCGAAGGAGCTGAATCTCATCATCGGAAAGATCCTGCCTGGAAAACACCTTTGCCCTGCCCAATCCGCAGGAAATGCGCGCCAGTTCTTCCGCCACGGGCTTGCCATAACCCGCCGGCTCGTTGGAGATGAACACCGCGTCGATCTCCTCGCCGTAAAGGCTGGCATAGCGGCAGAGTTCCGCCAACTGTCTGGCCTTGGGGTAATCCTTTGCCACCTCCACTTCCGCTAAAGCGATGGGCAGTTCCCCGGAAATCCCCAGCCGCCAGAGCGCTCGTTTGCCCAGGGCATTGCTGCTTAGCGCACGCAGCCTGTCCGGCCCCGGCACAGAGGGGAACAACAGGGCGGACAGCTTCTTCCGCAGGGCGTTTGCCCGTTCCCCGTCCAGCCCCAGATATTTGAGCCGCACCCGGGCGTACATCGCGCAGGCTTCCAGGGCGTCCAGGGCGTCCACGATGCTGGTATACGCCCCGATGGACCGCTTGGCTTCCGCCTCATCCCCCGCTGCCAGCACAAAGGCGAGGGTTTTGGTCCTGCCGGGGGGGATGGCGGTTTCCGCCCGGAACAGGGCACAGGGCTCCAGCGGCGTGCGCCGCACGCCGGATTTCGGCACGCCCTGGATCAAAAAGGCAGGCTTTTTGATGCCGTTTCCCCTGCCGACGCAGTCGTACCGATCCGTCGCCGCGTCCACTTGGCCGTCCCAAAGCAGCCGCGCCCAAAGGGCGGTGCGCTTTTCGCTGCTTCTGTCGTTCTTTGTGAAGCAGAGGGTGTTGTGATCCGGCCTTTCCGCCGTGATGAAGAGCTTGTGGAAGGCCTTGTGGGCGCGCGATTCCTCCACCGTCGTCAGCGCCACAGCGGCATAGGCGAAGATTTCCGCCTTCTTTTCCGCTTCTGACTCGTTTTTCAGCGTGACTAGCCAAAGGGCGGCGTTTTCGTCCGGCGGGGCCATCAACTCTGTCTTGATGGCAAGGCCGTCCCGCTTCTGGTTGAAGGCGATGCTGTGGGCGGAGATCATCGCGTCCCCAAAGGTGGGCCGGCCGTTCACGAAGATGGCTGCCGACGGCTCGCCCCGGGCGTTGTCCTCCTCAAAGGGGCAGAAAAGCACCCGGTCTTTCCCCAGCTTGAAAGTCATCTTCGCCCTGCCGTCCGTACAGGCCGCGATGCTCGCGCCGCCCGTCAAAAAGCAGAACTCGGGGTATGCCCCTTCGCCCACGGCGCACAAAGGGGCCAGTTCGTCGTAGGAACCGCTGGATTTTTTGGGCAGCGCCCGGCTGTACTTGCGCATGATGACCGTCCTGTCCGGCAATTTTTCTTCCAGTAGCAAAGATGCCGCCTCCACCCCGGGGACGGACATGAAGGCTTTGACGATGGCGCCGTCGCACAGGGCGTTGGTGATGGCGGCCAGTGTCATGCCCACATGATGCGCCATGAAGCTCATCACCAGGCGGCGGCCGTTCCCCACCCGCTCCGGGGTGAAGTCCAGCGCCTCATAAAACCCGTATTTTCCCCTTGCCCCCAACTCTTCCATGGCGCGGAGGTTATCCACCGCCGCTTGGGGCTCCTCCATCGCCGCAAGGACGGAGGCATAGGGCGCGACCACCCGTTCTTCCCGGGTGGGGCGCACCCCCGCACCTTCCACTCCGAAGGCGCGATACTGGTAGTTCATGGCAAGGTCAAAGGCATAATACCCCGATTCGCTGACGCCCCAGGGCGTTCCCTTTGCCGCGGAGCGCTGCACCGCCACAGCATTGACCATGCTTTCACCCAGCAGTGTGTTCTTTACGCTTCCGGTGTAAATCACAGGCAGCAGATATTCGAACATCGTTCCGCTCCAGGAGATCAACAGCCGCCTGCCGTCGATGGCTGTCAGCGGCCGGGCCAGGCGGAACCAGTGGGAAGCATCCACCGCACCGATGGCGATGGTCACAAAGGATAAAAGCCTTGCCTCGGATGCCAAAAGATCGTAATGGGAGTTGGTCAGCTTGCCGCTTTTGCAGTCCATGCCGATGGAAAAGAGTTTGACCTCGTCGTCAAACAGCTTGGAAAAGTCCATTTCGCTCAACACGCGTTTGGCCCGTTCCCCCAGCTCATCCTTGAAATGCCCTTGGAGCACCAGAAGGCTTGCGGCGAGGTTGCCGCTGTCCACGCTGGACACAAAAAGCGGGGGAATCGGCCGCAGGGAGTTGATGTCCATCCAGTTATACAGATGGCCATACCACTTTTCCGCGTTTTCGATGGCCGAAAGGGTGGAGTCGGTCCTTTTCCGCAGCTCGTCCTCCTGGATGACCCCCAAAAAGAAGGCGCAAAGGGGGGCGATCAGCGCCATGCCGATGTTCGTCGGCGAGGTGTGCTCTTTCGGGGCGGTCTTGGGATAGATCTGGATATTATCTGGCGGGATGCCGTTTGCGGAGTTTTCTGCAAAAAAGGCGTAGCTTTGCCGGGCGATTTCGTGAAGATATGCCCTGTCCTCCTCCTTGATCCTTGCCCCTTGGGCGGGCCGGGAAAGGAAGGACGCGGCATAGGGCCCCACCCACCACAAAGCAGAAAGGGCCAGGGAAATCCAGGCACCGTTCGGGATACTCAGCACAGCCAAAATGGTGCCGGCAACAGGACCGGAGAGCATCGCCCTGTAATACCCGGCGACGCTGCGTTCGGCTGTTCTGTCCGCCTGGGCGGCGGTCACCCATTGCAGCATGTTCTTGTGGCTGACGAGGGTGCGCCAAAGGGATACCCCGATAGCGGAAAGGGCGACCCAAGCCTCGTAGGGCAACACCGAAAGCTTGAACACCAGCTTCGCAGCGGCGAGTTTGACGCTTTCGTAGGAGTCGAAAAGGCGCGCCACCGCGTCTCGGGTGCGCAGGGCGTCCCGGAACATATCCACCAGATAACTCAAGCAGATGGACAGCAACGCGATCAGCGAATAGGCCCAAGCGCCTTCCACCAAAGGCACAAAGAGCAACACCATTGCAGCGGTGGGCATGACGAGGGAGCGCCTTAAGTTGTCCATCATCTTGTACCGCGAAAGGGCGTTCAGCCCCGATTTGCCGAAAATGAAGGGCAAAAGCTGCCAGTCGCCGCGGATCCACCTGTGTTCCCTGCGCATGAAAGGCAGGTACCTCGCCGGATGATCATCGTACACGGCGATATCCGAAACAAATCCCGCCTTGGCGTAGCAGCCCTCCAGCAGATCGTGGCTGAGAACGCGCTCGTCCTTGATGCGCCCCGCCAAAACGGCGGAAAACGCCTTCACGTCGTAGATACCCTTGCCGCAGTAATTCCCTTCGCCGAAAACGTCAAAAAAGAACTCGCTGACGGCAGAGGAATAGGAATCCAACCCGGCGTTTCCAGAAAACAGCCGGGAAAAGGATGTCTTTGCCGCCCCCGTTGCGGTGTGTTCCACCCGGGGCGCAATCAGCGCATGGCCGGTCAGCCGGCCGGATTTGTCGATTTCCGGGGCGTTCTGGGGATGCGCCAGGGCACCGATCAGCCTCTTGGCCGCCCCGTGGGGGAGGCGGGTATCCGCGTCCAGGGTCAAAACGTATGCGATGCCGCTGGGGAGTTCGTCGCCCTTGCCGGAAAGGATCAGCTCGTTCAACCACATCAACGCGCCACGCTTCCGTTCATGCCCGGTATAAACCCCCTGGGAGTTTTGCACTCGCGGCCGGATCAGCGCGTAAAACAAAGTGGTTTGCGCCTCCTTGTTCAGTTCGGCGATCCCCTCTTTGATGGCTTGGATAATGGCGCCGTCCTCCGGCGTTTTGGGGCTTTTTGCTTCGGGAAGGTCGCAAAGCAGGCAGTAATAGATGTTTTTTTCCCTGTTGCAGGCCCGGGAATGGACGTCCAGCGTGCGCACCAGCTCCTTTGCCCTTTCCGGTGAATCCACCAGGGCTGTGACGGTCAAAAGGGTCCTGCATTTGTCCGGGATGCCGTCCGCGAAGGCAAACCGCGGCAGCCTGCGGACGGGAACCAGCTTCAAAGCGCAGCGTATGACCACGTCCTGGGCGAGGGTCCACGCCGCCACCCCTGCGGGGATCGCCAGAAGCATCGCCCAGGGAGAGCCAGAAATGATCCAGCAAAGGGTCAAAATGGCGTATTGCACAGCCAGGGTAATCCCGAGAAAGATCAAAAAATTCCTTGAATTCCTGCGGGGAAATCTGGCGACCGCCCTGGTAGCGGGGGTTTTGGCCTGTTCCTGCTTCTCGGTGGTGGACTCCGCCTGTTTGATGCTGTCCACAATGGCGGCGTGAACATCGCTGCCGATCAGCGCGGCCTTCAGGGCGGGAACTCCGTCCCCGGTGATCCACCAGCAAGCGTGGCGGCAGCGCTCGTCCTCTCCGGTTTCCGCAAGAGCCATCGCCGTGCGGGCGACGGACACTTCCGCCGTTTTTGTCTGCCGCGCGAGCCTGCGCACGCACCCCCTTAAATAGCTCTTAGAAGGGTCGTCTAAAAGCCTGTACACCGGGTCGGCGGCAAGGGTTTGCTCCACCTTGGACGCCATGCAGAAAAAGCGCTCCCAGTCGCTCTTTGTGATTTCCCGGATCGCTGTGATGGCGTTTTGCAGGATCAGGGCGCTTTGCATGCTGCCCCTGTGGGCCTGCTCC
>JBMNTV010000011.1:0-43607 GCA_050945915.1 Christensenellales bacterium | reverse complement strand
TCAGCTCGTCCGGCTTTTCGCCCATTCTGGCAAAGGCGGCGATGGAACGGTCCGCGTCGTTTACCGAAAGCCACTGGAACCCGTCCCAGGAATCGTCGATCTCGTAAAGGGCGGGGGTGGAAACGTAGAGCTCATTCAGCGCCTTGATGAAGGACTGGAATTTTTTGTGCATATCGAAGGCGAGGAGCTTGTATTCGATGGGTTCGTAGTACCGCCATTCGATGAACTGGGCGATCTCGTCCCCCATGAACATCAGCTTTTTGCCGGGATGGCCGAACATGAAGCAAAACAGCACCCGCAGATTGGCGAACTGCTGCCAATAATCGCCGGGCATGCGGCCGATGAGGGATTTTTTGCCGTGCACCACCTCGTCGTGGGAAAGGGGGAGGATGAAGTTTTCCGAAAAGGCGTACATCATCGAGAAGGTCAGCTTGTCGTGATGCCATTTGCGATAAATCGGGTCTAACGACATGTACTCCAGCATGTCGTTCATCCAGCCCATGTTCCACTTGTAATTGAAGGTGAGGCCGCCGTCCTCCTTCGGGCGGGTGACCAGGGGGAAGCTGGTGGATTCCTCGGCGCAAAACAGCGCGCCGGGGTGTTCTTTGAAGATCATTTCGCCGGTTTTTTGCAAGAAGGCGATGGCCTCCAGATTTTCCCGGCCGCCGTAGCGGTTGGGCACCCATTCGCCCTCCGCCTTGCCGTAATCCCGGTACAGCATGCAGCTCACCGCGTCCGCCCGCAGGCCGTCGATATGGTAAACGTCCAGCCAGAACAGGGCGTTACTGATCAGGAAGGAGCGCACCTCGTTCCGGCTGTAGTTAAAGAGCAGCGTGCCCCACTGGGGCTGCTCGGCTTCCAAAGGATTGGCGCTTTCATAGCAGGGGGTGCCGTCAAACAATCTAAGGCCGTGCTCGTCCTTGGGGAAATGGGCGGGTACCCAGTCCATAATCACGCCGATGCCTTCTTGGTGCAGCCTGTCCACAAAATACATGAAGTCCTGAGGCGTGCCGTAGCGGGAAGTCACGGAAAAGTACCCGGTCACCTGATAGCCCCAGGAGCCGTCAAAGGGGTGTTCCGCGACGGGCATCAGCTCCACATGGGTATAGCCCATGTACTTCGCGTATTGTGCAAGTTCGTCCGCCATGTCCCGGTAATTGGTGTGCCCCCGCCAGGAGCCCAGATGCACCTCGAAGATGGAGACCGGTTCGCCATAGGGCCGGTACTCCCTTCGCCGCTTCATCCACTGGCCGTCCTTCCATTTGTAGCCCCGCAGGTCCCACACGACGGAAGCCGTGCCCGGCGGGCGTTCGGAATAAAAAGCGAAGGGGTCCGCCCGGTGAAGGACGGTGCCGTCCATCGCCGTGATGGCGTATTTATACAGTTCGCCGCCCGCGATGCCGGGAATGTGGCATTCCCAGACGCCGGTTCCCTCCCGCAGCGTCATGGGATTCTTTTTTGTGTCCCACCCGTTGAAATCGCCCACGACGCTGACGGCTCTTGCGTTGGGCGCCCAGACGGCAAAGCGCGCGACGGGGGTTTTGCCCCGGCGCACGAGATGGCAGCCAAGGGCGCGATAAGCGTAAGCGTTCGTGCCTTCCCCGAAGAGGAAAAGCTCCGTATCGTCCAAGCGGTAGGCCACAGCGAACGCCTCCTTTGGCATAGTTTGTCTTATGAGAAAGTATATCACACATAAAACAACATTTACAGGTCGCCGACAAATACTGACGCACTTTGCGTTTATGCGTTCACAAAAGGAAGTTTGGAGCAAAGCAATGTTTGCGGGATGCGCAAGGGGCGCGTACCCCGCTTCTTGCGCTAAAAACGAAAAAACCGCCGCGTACGGCGGGGAAAGGGCGGAGGTCATCTTACCGGAACTTGCGAAATGAGCTGTTAAGGGGGGCCGCGGCCCCGCCAAAACTGCGTCGAATTTGGGGCGATTTGGCCGAAACCGCCCTTTGCGAAGGGAAATCCGGCGCACCTGCCCCCGCCGGGCGATCATTCCGCCAGAACGATGGGGGAGGCCGGGGCGTTTCTTCGGACGCTTTCGATTGCCGTTGATGCAGGAGGCCTTTGCATTGTATCCTTCCGAAACGGCGATGGTTTCGCCGTTTTTTGCCCGCAGGCGGAAGCGGAACTTCCCCGCGGCGTCCTTATAGATTTCGAATTTGGGATTTTTGACTGTTTCGGTCTGTTTGCGCTTGGTCTGATCCTCCAGCCCCGCCTTGGGCGCGTTTTTGCGCACGCTTTCGATGCCCGTGGAACAGGCGCTGTCGCTGGTGTAAACTTCGGAGGTGGCGATCACTTCGCCGTTGGCGGCCTTGAGGTCGAACTTGATGCCCGTTGGAACTTTGCGAATCACGAATTTGCCCATTGAGATGACTCCTCTCCAACAGTACTGACGGATGGGCGAAATGAATTTATTGACACTATAATTATAAGAAAAAGATCTGCAGACGTCAAATAATTTATAGGTTTCACGAAAAAGCGCACGTTACGCAAAAAGCCGCTCCACAGGGAGCGGCAGGACGCTGTTTTCAGTTACGAATCCGGGTTCACATGAACCATGCAGTGCTTGACGGCTGCAAACTCCTCCTCGATGCGGCGGTGAACGTCCTCCGCGATTTCGTGGGAGGCATGAAGCGTCAGTTCCCCGTCGCACACGATTTCGATGTCCACATAAATACGCGGGCCAAAAAGGCGGGTCTTGATCTCGTCCACCCGGATCACCCCCGGCGTGGACAGGATGACCTCCTTCATTTTTTGCTGGGTGGCGGGGTCGCAGGATTTGTCCACAAGCTTGTTCATCGCGTCCTTGAACACGCTGAAGGCAGCCCGGAGGATGAACAGGCAGATGACCACCGCAGCCAGGGGATCCATGACGGGCAGGCCCAGGCGGGCGGCGAGGATGCCGAGGAAGCCGCCGGCGGAGGCCAGCACGTCCGACCTGTGGTTATAAGCGTCCGCCAGCAGGGCGCTGGAGTTGGTCTTCTTGGCTGCGGCTTTGGTATACCGGAACATGAACAGCTTGATGACGGCGGAAACCGCCGCCGCGACGAGGGCGGCGATGCCGGGAAGGGGTTCTGCGCCCCGGGCGGAGGACAGGGCCTTCAAAATGCCCCGATAGCCGATCCCGGCGCCCACGGCGAACAGGATGACGGCAAGCAGGATGGAAGCGATGCTTTCCAGCCGCTCGTGGCCATAGGTGTGGTCGTGGTCAGAATCCCGGGAAGAGAGGATCACGCCGCCCATGACGATCAGGGTGAAAAAAACATCCGTAGCGGAATTGGCGGCATCGGAAATCAGGGCTTCCGAATGGGCGTAAAGCCCGAAAACCAGCTTGAAGGCGGCCAGCAGCACATTGATGGCCACGCTAAGGGCGGAAACCCGCACCGCGACAGAGCGGTTGGTCTTGGTTCGTTCATCCTGTTGAAACTGGTTCATCGCGTTCCCTTCGATAAAATAAAAGCACCCCAAAAAGGGTGGCGCTGTTCCAAAGACAAGGGAGCACAGGCGGCCCCGAACCCATTGTCAAAGGCAGTCCGCTGCCGAATCGGCGCCAGCCCCTGGCGCCCCGGCAGCGCGGGGCACTTCGCGCTGGTCCATCAAGCATAATCGCCTTTTGAAGCAAAGTTAACCTTGCCGCCCGCCCCCTTTAGAAGCGATAAAGCGCCAGACGCGGGTTTTCCCGGGTGGCGGCATCCAAAACGGCCAAAAGCTTTCTGCCGTAGTCCCCCAGCTGGGTTACGGCCAAAGGGGCGTTCAACAGGGCGATGCGCGTGTTGTGAGGGCGTTCCGTCAGGCAGTCGAACAGCGCGTCAAGGGTGCCGCCGTAATGGGCGGGGAAACCGAAAACGTCTGCGAGATAGGCGTGGGCCGCCTCTTTGGTGGAAAACTGCGCACAGTCGATCACGATCATGTCATTCATGGGAAAAGCTGTGTGAAGCTTTTGTAATGGTCGTCGGTGTAATAGATTTCCCCTTCCGAGGAGAAAACGATCCGCTTGGCGCCCCGGCTGTCTTTGCCCAATGTGTCGATGTCGCATTCCCGGTAATCCCGGCCCTCGGGTAGCAGCCCTTCGAAGTTTCCGAAGCGGTCTCCGCCGATGCACTTTCCCGGGGCGAAAGGCTCCACGGAACCGCCTTCCCATCCGAGGTTTCTCGCTTCCGCCTTGGTGATGTAATTGTCCGGCAGGCGGCCGAAGGTTTTTAGAAACAGGGCGACGTCGTCCTTCTGGTCGTAGGAGCCGTGCTCGTTCAGCGCCGGCGCCGGGGTTTCCTGCGCGCCGAAGGTGGCCTGGGGGAAAGGCGCGGGGGAAAGCTCGGGCAGAGGACGGCCCCAACAGCCCCACAGGCCGAAAAGCAAGAGCAGCGACAAAAGGATGGACAGGCGTTTTTTCATCATGGGCGCACTCCGGGCGGCGAAAAAGCCAAAAAGACGGCCGGCGGCGCAAAAAGCGCTTTGCCGGCAGTCTGTTTAGCGGTCGCGATTGTTTTTAGTAATCAGGGTATAACCCTCTTTTTCGTACAGGCGGGTCCAGCCGGAAAGGTTGGTCAGGAATTCCTCGTTGGTGTTGGAGGTGGAAAGCAGGGTGAGCATCTGCTCTGTGGCATCCGCCACATCCACCTGGCTCAACAGCCTCCGGATGCTGTTGATGGCCTCCAGTTCCTTGGGGGTGAGCAGCAGGTCCTCCCGCCGGGTGCCGGATTTTGCGATATCCACCGCGGGGAAGATGCGCTTTTCGGAGAGCTTGCGGTCGAGGTGGATTTCCATGTTGCCGGTGCCCTTGAATTCCTCGTAGATGATGTCGTCCATCCGGCTGCCTGTTTCCACCAGTGCGGTGGCGATGACGGTCAAAGAACCGCCGTTTTCGATGTTTCTGGCGGCGCCGAAGAAGCGCTTGGGCTTGTGCAGCGCGGCGGGGTCCAAGCCGCCGGAAAGGGTGCGGCCGGACTGGGGCACGGTGAGGTTATACGCCCTGGAAAGGCGGGTGATGGAATCCAGCAGCACCACGACGTCCCGCCCGCATTCCACCAGGCGCTGGGCGCGTTCCAGCACCATTTCCGCCACCCGGGTGTGATGCTCGGGCAGCTCGTCAAAGGTGGAGAACAGCACCTCCCCGTTGATGGAGCGCTTCATGTCCGTCACTTCTTCCGGCCGCTCGTCGATCAACAGGACGATCAAATGGCAGTCCGGGTGGTTGGTGGTGATGGAGTTGGCGATCTTTTTCAACAGGGTGGTCTTTCCCGCCTTGGGCGGGGCGACGATCAGGCCACGCTGACCCTTGCCGATGGGGGCGATCAGGTCGATCAGCCGGATCGCCAGGTCCGGCGCGGTATTATTGCCGGTGATCTCCAGCCGCATACGCTCGTCCGGGAAGATGGGGACCAGCTTTTCAAAGGGCGTGCGCCGGGATGCGGCTTCAACGTCCATATCGTTGATGGTGGTGATGTATAAAAGGGCGATGAAGCGGTCGCTGTCCCGGTTCGGGCGGGTCTTGCCGGTGACCCAGTCCCCGGTTTTCAGGTTAAAGCGGCGGATCTGGGTCGCGGAAACGTAAACGTCCTTGTTGCCGGGGAGGTAGTTTTCGCTGCGCAAAAAGCCGTACCCGTCCGGGTGGACTTCCAGCACGCCGGACGCGTCCCCGCATTCGCCGGTGGCGAGCATCTCAGGTACGGCGGGGTTGCTGGTGCCGTACTCCTTGTTGTAATAGGGTTCGTCGCCGCCCACATCCCGCGGGGAGTAAGGCTGGTTCTGGTAGGGAGCCTGGGGCTGGTAACCCTCCCTGGGGGCGTAGCCCTCGCGGGGGGCTGCAAAGCCGTCCCGCTGCTGATAGGGCTGCTGAACGTATCCTTCCCGGTTGGGGTAATTCTCCCGGGACTGATAATTCCGGGTGTAACCGGAGCTGTAATTCGTGTTGAAATTGGAGTAAACGGCGGCGTCCGCCTGCCGGAATCCCCGGGTGTGAGGCGGCCGATAGCTCCGTTCCTGCTGGTGCCTCGTGTCCGGCGTATAGGGAGGACGGCGGAAATCGCCGGAATCCGGGCCCGGGCCGTCCGTCCGGGGCGTATAGGAACGCGCATACTGGGGGCGGTTCTGGGGCGGGGGATAAGCGGTGCGGCGGGCGTCCATGCTTTGGGCGGCCACCATGCCCGCCACCTGGTCCTGAGGAATCGGACCCCGGCGCAAGGCGCTCCGGTCTTCCGAGGATAAAATACCGCCCTCGGATTCCCCTTCTTTTGCGGGTTGCTCCTCGGAACGGCCAACGGCAGCAGCACCGGCTTCTTCGGCTGGCGCATCTTTGCCCGATTCGGATATCGGTTCGTTTTTGATTTCGTTGGGGTCAGGGCCCAGGGGGCGCGAATCCTCGCTCTTTTGGGCGGGAGGTCTGCCGCGGCGCGCTTCTTCGGGCGGGCTGTCCGACGCGAGAAGCTCCACCAATTCCGCTTTTCTATATTTGGTGACGGATTTGATTCCTGCGAGCTTCGCGATTTTGCGGAGCTCGGCCAGACTCTTTGAGTTTAAGATTGATTTGTCCAGCATTTTTCCTCCAAAATATATAAAAATAAAAACTGTCGGCAAAGATACATCGTCGCGCAAGGGCGCGCACACGCGCAGCCTTGCGCCAAAGGCGATTCTCAATGGGGATATTAGTTTATTAAACTGGAGTTCAAAAAGGGTCGACCGGCTTGCGTTATGGAGCAGAAGTGCAGAATCGGATTCCCAAAACTCTACGCTAATACTATACCCCCGAAAGGTGCAAGTCAATCACAGAGCCACAAAAAATCAGAAAAATTTACAAATTGTCAAAAAATCCTCAATCCGGGTCTGTCCGAGGCGCAGGCATGATGGCATTTTGACGCGCATATAAGTAATATGCGCAGATCATTGAAAAAACACATCAGACGGGGGGGCATGCAATGAACGGCGACATGCATCAAAAGCCTGCGCGTTTAAAGGCGCACAGCGTCGTGATGGACAACCGGGAAAGGATCAGCATCACCGGGGTCAACGATGTGGAAAGCTTCAACGATTCGGAGGTTGTGCTCACGACGGAACAGGGGATGCTGGTGATCACGGGGTCGATGCTCCACATCAGCCGCTTGAATCTGGATGACGGCCAGCTTGTGCTCGGCGGCGTGATCGACACCGTGGAATACGACGCCATCGAGCAAAAGCGGGGCGGGATTTTTTCCCGGGTATTTCGTTGAGCACGACGCTTTCCCAGCCGGCGCAGATGGCGGCCTGCATTTATGCCGGGCTGATCATGGGCATTTTTCGGGATGCACTTGATATGCTCCTGCCCACGGAGCGCATGTGGCTGAACGCGGTCAAGGACATCGTCTTTTGGGCGGGGTGCGCCCTGCTTGCGGCGGGGACGCTGTTTCTCGCAAACGGTCTGGTCGTCCGGCCGTTCACGCTGGCGTGTTTCCTTTTTGGATTTTTGCTCTGGCGCTTTGCGGCGACGCCCTTTGTGATGGGTATTTACAGATTTTTTGCCGCCGGGGTGCGGGCCTTTTTCACCCGCTTTTTCCAGTTGCTGGAATAGCCGTCCCGAAAAACGCGAAGAAAACCCGGACCGGTTCTGGATGGGGTGGTCTTTTAGCCGGGGACAAGCCTTCAGTCCGGGTGCGAAAATAACACATAAGGACGGGGAATCCTAAAAAAGATTGTCGTTTGAAACATAAAGTTCGAAAATGCCCTGGGCCGCTGTTTACACGGGGGGGAAAAAGAATTATAATTCAAAAAAGAGCACGAGTATGACAAAGGGAGGCGGCGCCTGTGAAAAAACGCAGACTGCGTTTCAGATGGGAAAGGCTTGTGTTTCCTGCGGTGCTGCTTGTGTTGCTCGCGTTTTTTGCTGTCACCCTGTTGGACCAGCAAGCCAGGATGAACAGCATGGCGGCGGAGGAGGAACAGCTCCACCAGTACCTCGAGGACCTTTCCATCGAGAGGGACAGGCTGGACCGCATGATCGACTACGCCGGGACGGACGCGTACATCGAACAGATGGCGCGGGATCTTTTGGGCTGGGTCAAAAAGGGCGAAACCCGCTTCACAGCACCTTGATGAGCGCTTTGCCCCTTGCATGCGGTTGATCGCCGCTTCTGGTCGGTTCCTTTCGCTCCCATGGGTTGTGGGAGCGTTATTTTTTGAAAATGAGGGGGATCCATGGCAAAATACGCGGTTGCGGATATCGGCACCAATTCGGTCCGGCTGATGCTGGCGGACGAAACCCTCCGCCCGGTGGAAAAGCGGCTGATCACCACTCGGATCGGTGAAAAGCTCGCCCAAACCGGCGAGCTTTCCGAGGCGGGTATGGCGCGCACGCTAAACGCCCTTTGTCTGTACGCGGAAGCGGCGGCGGATTTCGGCGCGCCCCTTTGGGCGTTTGCCACCAGCGCAGTGCGGGACGCCGCAAATCGGGAGGAATTCCTCCGGCGGGCGCTGGCTGTCGGAATTCCCATCGAGGTGGTCAGCGGCGAAAGGGAGGCGGAGCTGGCCTTTTTGGGCGTGGGGTCAACGGAGCGCGCCACGCTGATCGACGTCGGCGGGGGCAGCACCGAAGTCGCCCAGGGGGAAGGCGGAAGGCTGCACGCCGCGTTTTCCGCCCCCGTGGGCTGCGTCCGTGCTCTGGAACGGTTCGGTGACCGCGACGATGCTCAAGCGCGCGCTGCCCTTGCCGCCTGGCTGCTGGCGGAACGGGTTTGGGGGGGAGGCATGACGATGGGCGAGGCGCTTTCCTCCCTGAAGCCTGCTGGCAGGGTGTACGCCGTCAGCGGCACCGCCACCTCCATCGCGTCGTTGTTCGTGGGCGCCACCGAAGCATACAGCGCAAGCGCTGTTCAGGACATCGTGGTGACGGAGACTGACCTGCGGGCTGTGCTGAACCGGCTGGGAAGAATGACCGTCGAACAGCGCTGCGCCATCCCCGTGCTGGGGGAGCGGGGGGATTTGATTGTCCACGGCGGCGTGTTGCTGTTGACCTGCATGGAAGCCCTGGAAGCGACGGAAATCACCATCAGCGACGCGGACAATCTGGAAGGCTATTTGCGATACAGGCTGAGGAAGGGCGCATCTGGTCAATGACAAAAGCATCAAAAAAGCGCGAAGGGCAAAACAATCCTTCGCGCTTTTTGTTAATTTTCAGCTGTTCATGTGCTCGAGAAGCCTTCTGTCAAACTCCACGGCGGCATCGTACCCCATCCTTTTCAGGCGATAGTTCATCGCCGCCACCTCCACAATGATCGCCAGGTTCCTGCCCGGCCGCACCGGCAGCAGGATGGACGGAAGGGAAACCCCCAGGATGGAGATGGTGTCATACGACACCCCCAGCCGGTCGTATTCCTTCTGATCGTTCCAGTCCTCCAGCTTGACGACGAGGTCGATCTGCTTGCTGTGCATCACCGAGCCGACGCCGTACAGGGAGCGCACGTCGATGATGCCGATGCCCCGCAGCTCCATCAGGTAGCGGACGAGCTCCGGTGCGGAGCCGGAAAGCACGCCGTCCCCCACCTTGCGGATCTCGATCACGTCGTCCGCCACCAGCCGGTGGCCGCGCTTGACCAGTTCCAGGGCGGTTTCGCTCTTGCCGATGCCCGATTCCCCTGTGAGCATGACGCCCACGCCGTTGATGTCCAAAAGTCCCCCGTGGCGGGTGACACAAGGGCTGGTGCGCTCGTCCAGAAAGCTGACGATGCGGTGGGAAAGGCGGGTGGTGCCCAGCTTGCTGGTGAAGATCGGCACGCCGCGTTTTTGGGCCAGCTCCTTCATGACGGGAAGGGGTTCGTACCCCCTCGCGACGCAGACCGCGGGAATGTCATAGGAAAAATACGCTTCCATCCGCTCCCGGACGACGCCTTCGGGCAGCTCGGAAAGATAGGTCATCTCCGCGTTTCCGAAAAGCTGGATGCGCGTGTTCATAAAATGGCGGAAATACCCGGTGCATTGCATGCCGGGACGGTAAACGTCGCTGGTGTTCACCGTAAAGCTGCCCCTGCCGGAAACGGCGATCTCCACGTCGATGGCGGCGGCAAAATCCTTGTTTGAAATGGTGGCGGGTTGACCCATGTTGCGCGCTCCTTTCGCCGGGCACTCCCAGGATGTTCGTTGAACAGAGGGTAGCACACCCGGGGTTTTCGTGTCAATCAAACCGGGCGGGAATCCCGGCGTTGTGAGAAAAAATGCATGAGAAAAAATACCGCAGGAAGCTTTCTATGCGGGCGCGAATATGTTATAGTTAAAACAAAGTCAAACAGCAGAAACCGAGGTATTCCCATGACTGCCTGTGCGCCCCTTGTGCTTTACATCAGCTATCCCTTTTGCAAACGAAAATGCGCCTTTTGCCCGCGGCCTGTGTGCAGCGTGCCAGCGCCCACAAAAAGGCGCTATTGGAACGCCCTCATGCGGGAGATCGAGTCCTCCTCCAAGGCTGCTGTGGGGCGGGAGGTCTTTGCGGTGCGTTTTGGCGGCGGGCAGCCCTGCCAGGCGACTGCCGGGGAGCTTTCCGAGGTGATCGCCTGCATCAAAGCCCATTTTGACCTTGCCCCCGAAGCGGAAATCACCCTGAAGGCGCAGCCGCTGCGTCAACAGGGCAAGGGCGCGTCCGACTGGCTGGCTGCGGGGTTTGACCGGATTGATTACGCGGTGATGACAACGGACCCCTTTTTGCGGAACCTGCTGGGCCTCCCGCAACTTGGCGGGGATGCGCTGCGCTTTGAACCTTTTGAAAACATCGGGGCGATCCTTTCCTTCGGCCTGCCCGGTCAGACAGCGGAGGATTTGGTCCAGGGCCTTCGGGAAACCCTTTCCGCAGGTGCGCAGCACATCGCGTTGCGGCCCTTTTCCCTGTCGCCCCGGACGCCTTTGGGCGAGCTTTACGAAAAGCGGGACGGGTTCCAGAATTGCGAAAGAAGGAACATCCCGTCAAAGGAACAGGTGGGGGAACAACTGCGCGCGGCGAAGGCCTTCTTTGAAGGCGCGGGCATGGGGGAGTATTTGCCCCTTCGATTTGCCCTGACCGGCAAGGAAAGCAAGTTCGAGTTATCCTGCGCCTGTGGCGCGGACGTGTTGGGATTCGGCTGCTTTGCGCGGTCGCGTTTTCGCGGAATGCGCTTTAAGAACACGGAGTTCGTGGATGCTTACATCGCCAGTTCTCCGGATTTTCACAAGATCACGGCGGAATTCGCCATCGTCGGATGACCCTGCCCACAGCCCTTTGGGGCTTTTTTTGTGGTCAAAAGGGCAAGAGCGCATCCGTTTTTGCATAGTCTGAAAGTGCCGGCCGTAAAGGGGGCGGCGCCTGACCCTTGCCGGAAGTTCACCCAAAAGTGTATAATCCCAACCGTACAGAAAACATCCAACAGGAGCGATCATGAAAGAATCCACAGCGGGTTATTACTTTAGACATATCGACGAATTTCCCCTTCCCGGCCTCCTGCGCGAAACCGCCAGCCCGGCAGAGCTTTTCGAGGGGCTGAAGGCGTTTTGCGACGGCGCGTTGATCGAATGGGCAAAAAAGAGGGGAGAAGACGCCCCCGCCGGCGTGACGGTCATCGGCGACGTGCACATCCAGCCGGGGGTACGCATTTTTCCGGGTGTTGTGATCCAGGGCCCGGCGGTGATCTGCGCCGGGGCAGAAATCAAGGCCAATGCCGTGATCGAAGGGCCGGTCTATGTCGGCGAGGGCTGTTCCATCGCCGCCCACGCCTATTTGCGCCCCTACACCGTCCTGGGCAAAAAGGCAGGGGTGGGGCACGCTTCGGAGGTCAAGTGCTGCCTGGTTCAAAACGGCGCGAAGATCGCCTCCCTCGCCTTTGCGGGGGATTCCATCCTGGGCAAGGGCGCCCGGGTGGGCTCCGGGACCATCCTCGCCAACCGGCGGTTTGACCAGTCCAACGCCCGGGTGAAGATCCTGGGCGAGCTCATCGACCTGGGCAGGGATTTCTTCGGTTGCGTGCTGGGGGATTACTGCCGGCTGGGGGCGAACTGCGTGACGCTGCCCGGGGCGCACATCGGGCCTTTTTGCAGGGTGATGCCCCAGACGGTGGTTCGGGGATTTGTGCCGGAAGCCACGGCGGTCACAGCGACCCAGCAATTGGAGAGCAGATCCATCCCCCCCGTTGCGTTGAAGTAGCCTGCACAGGGGGAAAAGTGCGGGATTTTCCACCAAAGGTGAACCGCGGGCTGGAGTTGTTGTAACAAAGGAACTGGATATTGGCGCTTTTTTCCAGAAATGTGCGAACGATTTGATTGTTAATAAATTATTTACAGAAATGCCGGACCCTTGCCACGCCCCCAAGTTGACAGGGTCAGTAACAGCTATTATGCTAGAATCAGGTCGTAAATGGCCAAGCTTCTTCTTCATTTTTCCTTTTCCTGCGGCAAAAGCCGGCCGTCGCGCGAGGGTGGGGTTCTCGCGCGATTGGTATTTTTGGGAAAATTTCAAAAAGCGGGAAAATCCGGGTATAATCCGATGCGCACCGGGTAAAATGGTATCGTCTTTCCTTCTCCTCGAGGGCCTCGTCGCTTCGGCGGCGGGGTCCTTCTGCATGCGATTGCCCGTTTTGAGCCCCTTGTGCTATACTTTTGAACACACGCCCAACCGGATTCGGATGGGCGCAAAAGACGACAAACGGGGGCTTGAACATGGAAACGGCGCTGATCACCGGCGCGTCCCGGGGCATCGGGGCGGCGACAGCACGGATTTTTGCGAAAAACGGCTGGCGGGTTGCCGTGCATTATCACAACAGCGAAGAAAACGCAAAAAAACTTGTGAACGAGATCAACGCAAACGGCGGCAAGGCCCTCGCGTTTCGGGCGGATGTGCGCGATCCCGAAGAAGTCAGGGGGATGGCCGAAGCCGTTCAGGTCTGCCTGGGAAGGGTGTCCGCCCTGGTTTGCTGCGCTGGCATTTCCAACGGGCAGGCGCTTTTGACCGACACCGCCGATCAAGACTGGGACGAGCTGTTTCGCGTCAACACAAAGGGCGCTTTCTACTGCCTGAAGGCAGTGCTGCCGGGGATGATCGAACGCAAGCGCGGGTCGGTGGTGCTGGTGTCCTCGGTCTGGGGGGTGTTGGGCGGCTCCTGCGAGGCGGCCTATTCCGCCAGCAAGTCCTCGCTGATCGGCATGGCCAAGGCCCTGGCCAAGGAGCTCGGCCCTTCGGGGATCCGGGTGAACTGCGTCGCGCCCGGGGTGATCGACACCGGGATGAACGCCCATCTTTCCGCCGCAGACCGCGCCGCCCTTTGCGATGCGACGCCCCTGGGCCGTTTCGGCAGGCCGCAGGAGGTCGCCCAAGCGGCGTACTTCCTCTCCTCTGACGCTGCGTCCTTCATCACCGGCCAGATCCTCGGGGTGGACGGCGGATTCGTCGGTTAACCGGAAACTGAAAACAAACGCCGCGCAATCTACGCGCGGCGTTTTCGCATCCGTGGTCAGCATCCGTACAGGCGGGCGACTGCGCAAACGTGCTGAAGCATTCCTTCCCGCAGATCATCGGGGGCGAGGATCTCCGCCTGGTTGCCCAGCTGGAACATCCAGCCGTAAAACGTGGGGCTTTTGGTGACATTGATATAGGTGATAAAATGGTCCCCGTCCGGCCGGACGGGAATGTCCGACCCGAAGCGGTCGATGGCCACGCCGATCAGGCTGTTTTCGAACCGAAGGGTCGCCTGGCACTCCGGCCCGCCGAACATGCTGAAGGTCTGCCGGGAATACTCGGCGGGGTCAAAATCCTCCGGATTTTCGGAAGGCTCGTCCAGCAGGGAAATGTCCAGGATCTTGTCCACCCGAAAATGGGTGAAGCCCTCCCGGACGGGATAGGTGCAGATGAGGTAGTAGTACTCGTCGTCCCAGCAAAGGGCGTGGGGGCTGACGACATAATACGCGCCGTTATTCTTCAGGCGGCGGCGCTTGTTCGGCGCGTATTCAAAATAGCGGAAGCGCACCTTCTTGCCGCTGGAAATCGCGGTGTTCAGCGCGTCGATGGTGTAATAGACGGATTCGTTGCTGGACTTGACCCTGCGATAGATGAACACCTGGCGCGCCATGCGTTTCGCCTCGTGCACGCTGGTCAGGCCCTCCAGCTTTCGGATCAGGGCGCGGCTCTTCTTTTCGGTGATGAACCGGCAGGATTGCACGGCGTCCACCAGCAGCTTCAATTCCGGCAATTCAAATTCCCTGGAAACCAGCGCGTACCGGTTGCACCGGCCCTTGGTGACGTGAATGTCCAAACCAGCCAGCTGCAGGCATTCCAGGTCGGCGTACAGCGTCTTGCGTTCCACGAGAATGCCATAGGCGGCCAACCGTTCGGTGATTTCGGCGATGCTGAGCGAATGATTTTCGTCCGTTTGCTCCCGAAGGATCTTTTCGAGATAATGCAGCTTGAGCTTCTGATTTGTGAGCCTCATCATCCCACCCCTTACAAAAGAATCTTCTTCTGGCATTATACAGCATCAGATGCATTATTGTATGAATAAATGACAGTTTTTCCAATAAAAGTATCGGGTTGCTATGAAAATGCAATAAAGAATCACCCGGCTCAACTGTCGCCGGGCGATTCTTCTTCGTCTTTTTGGGCCTTTATTGCGCAGTGGTTGCGGTGGGGGCAGCCGGAGCAGCCCGCGCAACCGCCTTTTTTGCGCGTTCGAAGGTACCGGATCGCACCGATTCCCGCGAGGGCGACGGCGGCGAGGATCAACAAATCAATCAGCTTCATTCAGATCAGGCTCCCGATTTGATACACGAGGAAGGCCACGATCCAGGCGGAGGCCAGCTCGTACGCAAGGGTAAACAGCGTCCACTTGAAGCTGCGCATCTCGCGGCACATCGTGGCAAGGGCGGCCACGCAGGGGATATACAGCAGTACAAAAGCCATGAAGGCATAGGCCGCCACCGGGGTAAACACCGCGGACAGGGGCGCTGTCAAAGAGGCGATGCTGGCGTCCCCCGCGGCAAAGAGGATGCCCAGGGTGCCCACCACCGCTTCCTTGGCGATGATGCCGGTGAGCAGCGCCATGGCCACCCGCCAGTCCCCAAATCCCAGGGGCGCAAAGATGGGGGCGAGGAGTTTGCCGATGTGGCCGAAGATGCTGTTTTCGCTGTTTTCCACCATGCTCAGGGAAAAGTCAAAGGTCTGCAAAAACCAGATGACGATGCAGGAAACCAGAAGCAGCGTTCCCGCCTTGACGACGAAGCCCTTGACCTTGTCCCAGGTGTGCAACCAAAGGTTATGCAGGGTGGGGAATCGGTATTCCGGAAGCTCCAGGAGGAAGCCGGATTTTTCACCCTTCAGCACCCGCCGGCTCAACAGGATGGCGGAAAGCAGCGAGAAGGCGATGCCCAGCACATAGATCGAAAAGATGACGACATAGGTGTTTTTCGGGAAAAACACGCCGGCGATGACGGCGTAAACCGTCATTCTTGCGCTGCAGGACATAAAGGGCGTGACCATCATGGTCAGCCGCCTGTCCCGCTCGTTTTCCAGCGTACGGGAAGCCATCAGGGCGGGGACGGTGCAGCCAAATCCCATCAGCATGGGGATGAAGGACTTGCCGGAAAGGCCGAACCTGCCCAGCAACCGGTCCATGATGAAGGCTGCCCGGGCCATGTAGCCCGAATCCTCCAGAATGGAGAGCATCAGGAAAAGAAGGGCGATCTGGGGCAGGAAGGAAAGCACCGCCCCCACGCCGGCCAGGACGCCGTCCACCACCAGGCTGACCGCCCAGGGCGAAGCGTTGGCGCCGATCAGCAGGGATTCCACGCCGGAGATGGCGACGTCGTGGAGCAGGTAGTCGAACCCGCCCTTCAGCCATTCGCCCAAAGGCCCGAAGGAAACGAAAAACACCGCAAACATCACGGCGAGGAAGATGGGGATGGCCAAAAGGCGGTGGGTGACAAAGCGGTCGATCTTTTCGGTGGCCGTCATCCCGCGAAGGGGCGCTTTTTTGACCGAACGGTGGATGACGGACTCGATGTAGTCGTACTTGCCGGCGGAAATCACCATGTCCCTGTCCAGCGATTCTTCCGCCATGTACGCCTCAATGAGGGCATCCATCTTCGCCAGGTTTTCTTCGGGTAGATCATGGCTGTGGACAAAGGATCGCCCCTCTTCAAAATAGCCCGCCGCGTGCATCATGGGGCAGGGAACGTCGCCAAAGAGCTTTGCCAGTTTCTCCAGGGTGGACTGGAGCCTCGTGCGGTAAAAGCGGCGGGGGTGGGGCCGCTCGACCTGGGCGATGGCGGCGCGCAAAAGCTCCTGCAGGCCGATGCCCTTGCTTGCGGTGATGGGGATGACCGGAATGCCCAGCTCCGCCGAAAGGGTGGGGAGGTCCAGCACATCCCCCCGGCTTTCCAGCACGTCCATCATGTTCAGCGCCGCCACCATGGGCTTGTTCATTTCGATCAACTGAAGGGTGAGGAACAGGTTGCGCTCGAGGTGGGAGGCGTCGATGATGTTGACGATGACGGAAGGCTCGTCGCTCTCGATGTAATCCCGGGCGATGTTTTCCTCCATGGTGTAGGTGGAAAGGGAATAGATGCCCGGAAGGTCGATGACTTCCACCGTCTGGCCGTCGATGGTGACGAAGCCGGATTTTTGCTCCACGGTGACGCCCGCCCAGTTGCCCACATACTGGTTGGAGCCGGTCAGCTGGTTAAACAGGGTGGTCTTGCCGCAGTTGGGGTTGCCGGCCAGGGCGATGACCGGCCGTTTTTTTTCGCTTTCCCCGGCAGGGGCGGCGCTTTTTGCCGTGTCAGATGATTTTTCGAACTTCAATGCCGCGTGCCTCCTCTTTGCGCAGAGAAAGCTCATAGCCCCGAACGGTAATTTCCATCGGGTCCCCCAAGGGAGCGAGCTTTCGGACGTATATGGTGGTTCCGGTGGTGATTCCCATGTCGATGATGCGCTTGCGCAGCGCGCTTTGCAATGTGACGCCGGTGACAACACATCGTTGACCGGGACGGATTTCGCTTAAGGTCATAGTCTGCTCCGCGTTTGTGTTTATTGGCGAATGCCATTTTCATTATAGTTGCAACTAACCGGTTGTCAACAATCCGAAAAACGGCAATGCCGAACAACAAAAGCGCCCGAAGGGGCTCCGGGCGCTTTCAGTTTTGCAATCGGGGTTACACTTCCGCAAAGACCTTCTTGAACACGGCGACGGCGCGGTCGATCTGGTCCTTGGTGTGGGTGGCGGTGTAGCTGGTGCGCAGCATGCACTGCCCGTCCGGCGCTGCCGGCGGAACGACGGGGTTGACATAGACGCCGTTTTCGAACAGCTTCTTGGTGATGACGAAGGTGCGCGTCATGTCGTAGGTGTAGATCGGGATGATGGCGGTGGTGCCGTCCACGATGGGGATGCCCGCCTCCCGCAGCTTCTGGCGCATGTAATTCGCGATCTCCAGCAGCGCTTTCTGGCGCTGGGGCTCGCTCTTGAGGATGCGCAGCGCGCAAAGGGCCGCCGCGGCGTTGGCCGGCGGGATGGAAGCGCTGAAGATGAAGGGCCGGGACTTGTGGCGCACGAAGTCGATCACCTGGTGGTTCGCCACCACGCAGCCGCCCAGGCTGGCCAAAGACTTCGAGAAGGTGGTCATGATGATGTCGACCTCGTCCTCCAGGCCGAAATGGTTGGCGGTGCCGCGGCCGCAGTCGCCCACCATGCCCACGCCGTGGGCATCGTCCACCATGATGCGGGCGTTGTACTTCTTGGCGAGATCGACGATCTCCGGCAGCTTGCAAAGGTCGCCGCTCATGGAGAACACGCCGTCGGTGATGATGAGCTTGCCGGCGTCCAAAGGCAGGCGGGAGAGCACCCGCTCCAGATCATCCATGTCCGAATGGGTGTACTTGACAGTTTTTTTTGCGAAGGAGAGCTTGCATCCGTCGAGGATGCTGGCGTGGTTCTCGCTGTCGTTGATGATGTAGTCGTGGCGACCGACGATGGCAGAGATGATGCCCAGGTTCGTCTGGAATCCGGTGGAGAAGGTCACCGCAGCGTCCTTGTGGAAGAAGTCCGCAAGCTCTGCCTCCAGCTGTTCGTGGAGCTTCAGGGTGCCGTTCAAAAAGCGGGAACCGGAGCAGCCCGTTCCATATTGATCCAGTGCTTCGTGGGCGGCGGCAATCGTCCGCGGGTCGTTGGTCAGGCCCATGTAGTTGTTGGAGCCCAGCATGATGATGGGCTTGCCGTCCATCACCACTTCGGTGTCCTGACAGGTCTCCAACGCGTGAAAATAGGGGTAAAGCCCCGACTGGCGCGCCAGCTCCGCGTCCTTGAAATCATATGCTTTTTGGAATAGATCCATTGTGCCCTCCAATTGTTCGAAACGTGTTTCAACATGCTTGCGCGCCAAAAGGCGCAGAATCCCTTAAGATACCGGAATCATTCTAATATGGTTGGGAGTTAAAAGTCAAAGGCTCCGGGGGCATATGGATGACATTTAAGAAAACTGTAAGAATCAGAAATGTTCCTGACGGAAAAAATGCGCCGCTGTATGGAGTATGCCGGAAACGCTTGTTTGATTCAGCGGCAAGCGGCCAAAACCCCCGCCCGGGCGGCAAATGGGCAAGAGGGCGCAAAAACCGCGAACTTTGTCTGCCGCGGCGTTGCCTTGGACTAAGGAGTATATTATAATAACCAGACACGGCAGAGGTCGGGGGCATCCTGGGCGAGCTCTACGGCACATCAGGCCGAATCTGAATTTCTGATGTCGGGTATCCTAAACAGAACTCGAACGAAGGAGCAAAAATGAATACTGTCAAAACCCCGCAAAAGGACGGGTTTCGCGCACATGCGTTGGCCCGGTACGGACTGTTTACGGCGATTATCCTGATTCTGGGGCTGACGCCCCTGGGCTTCATCACCCTGCCCATCGCCTCCATCACCATGGTGCATATCCCCGTGATCATCGGGGGCCAGCAGTTTGGGTCCAGAGGCGGCATGCTTCTTGGATTCTTCTTCGGGCTGACCAGCCTGATCCGCATGTTCATCACCCCTACCGCCGTCGGTGCGGTGGTGCTGGGGACTTACACCGGTTTCGGCGCTCTGAACGTGGCGCTGATCCTCCTTGTGACGTTCTTGCCCAGAGTGTTGACGGGATTGTTTGCGGCGCTTTCCTTCAAATTATGCTGCCGGTTTGACAAGACCAGAATCGCGGCTTACGGCATTTCGTCCTTCATCGGCTCCATGACCAACACCGTCTTCTTCCTGGGCGGACTGTATGTCCTCGCCTTTGAACAGACGGCCCAGGCCTTCGGCGTCGCGGGGGAGGGGCTGATGGCGGCCCTTTTTGGCATCGTGTCCCTGAACGGCCTGTTGGAAGCGGCCGTTGCGGTGGTCCTTTGCACCGCGGTGGGCAAGGCGATGCAGGCGGCCGCCCGGCGCGGCAAAAACACCAACATCCAATCGAAGGAGCGGCAGCAATGATCCTGACCCTTGACGTCGGCAATACCAACATCAAATCCGGCCTGTTTGAGGACGGTAAGCTCAAGCATTCCTGGCGCATGTCCTCCGTCCGCTACCGCACGTCGGACGAGATGGGCATCATGATGGAATCCTTTTTCATGCACGCAAGACGAAAGCCCTCCGAGGTGGACGGGATCATCATTTCCTCGGTGATTCCCTCCATGAACTTCACCATCGAGCACATGTGCCAGCTCTATTTTCGCAGGGCAGAAGTCATGTTTGTCGGTCCCGGCATCAAAACCGGGATGAATATCCGTTACGAAAACCCCAAGGAGCTCGGCTCCGACCGCATCTGCAACGCCGTCGCGGCATACAGGCTGTATGGCGGGCCGGTGCTCACCGTGGACTTCGGCACCGCCACCACCTTCGGCGTCGTGTCCGAGAAGGGGGATTTTTTGGGCGGCGCCATCTGCCCGGGCATCTTCATTTCTTTGGACGCGTTGACAGAGCGCACCGCGAAACTCCCCAGGGTGGAGCTGATCAAGCCCAAGTCGGTGATCGGCAGAAACACTGCCAACTGCATCCAGGCGGGAGTGGTGTACGGCTACGTCGGCCAGGTGGATTACATCATCAACAAGATCCAGATGGAGTTGAACGAGCCGGACATCAAGGTCGTCGCCACCGGCGGGCTGTCGCGGTTCATCGCCGAGTACTCCCATTATGACATCATCCTCAACAGCACCCTCACCCTGGAGGGGCTGCATATGATTTATTGTTTGAACACCGCCCAACAGTGAGGGCAACGCAGCGCTTAACGCCAGAAAAGGAGAGTGACATGAAGCAGGTCAACATTGCGATACTGGGTTTCGGAACCGTGGGCAGCGGCGTCTATCAGGTGCTTACGGAAGGACGGGAATCCATCAATCACCGGGAACTTTTGAACATCGACGTGCGCCGCATCCTCGTTCGGGATCTGGTGACGGAGAAGAACATCGGCCTTGCGCCCATCGAGGTGTTCACCACTGATTACGCAGACATCGTCAACGATCCGGAAATTTCCATCGTCGTGGAGTGCATGGGCGGCACCGTGCCCGCCAAGGACTACATCCTGCGGGCTTTGGCCGCGGGGAAGACCGTCGTAACCTCCAACAAGGAAGTGCTGGCGAAGCACTGGCCGGATTTTGAGCGCCAAGCGAAGGCCACCGGCGCCGGGCTTTATTTTGAGGCCACCGCCGCCGGCGGCGTGCCCATCATCCGCACGCTGCTGGACGCCATGCAGGGCAACAACATCACCCGCTTAATGGGCATCATCAACGGCACCACGAACTACATCCTTTCCAAGATGACGGAAGAGGGCAGGCAGTACGGCGAAGTGCTGGCGGAAGCGCAGCGCTTGGGCTATGCCGAGGCGAACCCCTCCGCCGATGTGGACGGATGGGACAGTGTCTATAAGCTCTCCATCCTCGCGTCCATCGCCTTCCACGCCCGGGTAAACATTGACGATATTTATCGGGAGGGCATCTCCCGCGTCAGCGCGGAGGATATCGCCGTCGCCAAAAAGCTGGGGTACACCATCAAGCTGCTTGCCATCGGCAAGAAGATGGACAATCACCTGGAGGTGCGCGTCCATCCCACCATGCTGCACAATTCGCACCCCCTGGCCCATGTTTCCGGCGTGTTTAACGGCATCTTCCTGACCGGCGACGCCGTGGACGACATCATGCTCTATGGCCGGGGCGCGGGCAAGCTGCCCACCGCCAGCGCCATCGTTTCGGACGTGATCTATGCCGCGAAGGCGACGGAACACAAGTACATGACCTTCGTCAACGAGTTTGACGCTCCCCAGTGGCTGGTCCACCAGAAGGACTGGCTGAGCGGCTATTTCATCCGCCTGACCGCGGCGGACGAGCTGGGCGCGCTGTCGAAAATCGCGGGCGTGCTGGGGGATTCCGGGGTTTCGGTGCATTCCGTCATGCAGTTCAACGAAAACGCCAACCAAAACACCGCCGAACTGGTCTTCATCACGGACACGGCCCGGGAGCTTTCCGTCCAGTCCGCTCTAGCCCGGCTGCGCGGCCTGTCCTGCGTCATCAGCATCGACAGCGTGATGCGCGTCGAAGAGTAAATTTCGCTCTGTGTGGGCGATGAAGCGAGCATATACAGGAGGAACGAACATGGTCATAAAGAAGGAATCGATGCCCAAGGAAGCGCGTACTGCCTGGCGCGGCGGCGAAGGCGCGCCGGAAGTCACCCATCTCTGCCCCGAAGGGAAACCCGCCAACTGGCGTTTCATGGCGCTGGTGGACTTTAAACCCGGCGAATCCATCGGCGAGCACGAGCATTCCGGCGAAACCGAGCTGTACTACATCATCAAGGGCGAAGCCACCGTGATCGACGACGGCGTACCCGTCAAGGTCACCGCGGGGGACGCCATCGTCACCGGAAACGGCGGCCGCCACAGCATCAAGAACACAGGGATGGAGAATCTTACCATGCTGGCCGTCGTGGTCAACGACTGAAGAGCTGGCAGAAAACCCAAAAACCAACAGGCGGCAAAGCCCGGGCTTTGCCGCCTGTTGGTTTTTGACGGATTTGCGCGCCTTTGCGGCGGCGCACTCAGGTTGTTTCGGTTTTTTTGCAGGGGATGCCCCTTTGCTCCTTTTTTCGGGCATTGTCCCGGTCCACCCACAGGTTAAATCCCATCCCCGCAGCGACGAAAACCCCGCCCAGGGTGTTCCCCAGGGAAAAAGCGCCGGAAATCACCCAGTCCAGAAGGATGCTGGCGAAGATCTGGCCGACGAACATCAACAGGGTGAGGTTTAAGGCGGAGACCTTGGTCACCGTCAGGTTGGAAAGGAAGACCACCACGGCGCCCAGCCCGCCGCCGAAAAGAATCCAGAACTCTTTGGGAAGCCCCTGGGAAAAGGGCGCGGTTTCGCCCAGCCCGAACAGCAGAAGCAGCACCGCCGACAGGATAATGCCGGAGATGTAATTCCAGATGGTGCTGTAAATCAGGCTGGTGCGCTCCGCAAGGTTGGAGTTGATCATGCGGGAGGCGACGATGGTGAACCCCGCCAAAAGGGAAACGATGATTGCGACGACCATGGGTTCCTCCTCAAAGCACGATCATCAAAACGATGCCGGCGGAAATCAAAAACAGGCCAAGGAGCTTCCTTTTGTCAAACGACTGCTTCTCCATGTCAAAAAGTCCGAAGGCGTCGATGCAGAAGGAGGTGATGCTCTGGCCCAAAAGCGTCAGCGCCAGGATTGCGGAAACGCTGATGTGGCCGAAGGCCAGGTTGTTGAACAGGGTGGTGGCCGCCCCAATGGCTCCGCCGATGTAATACCGGGGGGAGAGGCGCGCCTTTGGCCGGAGCGACTCCCTTTTGACGGCGGCAAAACCCAAGGAAAACAGCAGCCCCACCGCGTGGATGAGCAGCGTGGAGGGGTACAGACCGTAAAAATCCGCCAATCTGCCGTTTTGCACGACCATTCCGGCGATGAGTACGCCGGCAAACACAGCTAAAAAGTGATACATGGAAACCTCAATCAGCTTTGGTGAAAGCGCAGCGCGGCCACATGGCACGCGGCGCGCGGAAAGGTGCCTCGTCCCCGGATATGTGTGAATCGGACAGCACAAGGGCGGGGAGTCAGGATCCTTGGTGGATTGACGTGCTGGCACCGCTTCAGTATACTATTTTTGTGGCGGGAATGCCAGAGCGTCGAAGGCTGGCGAATCGCCAAAAATGGGAAGGAAAATCAGGGCGAACTGGCAGTCTCGAACGCTTGACTAGAGGCGTTTCGTTTGATATAATAGCCTTCGCTGATCAAAGGACTTTTAGATGGCGGCCGCTGCTGCTATCGAAAGGAAGGAACTCTTATGAAGGAAAATATCCACCCCGTATACGGCGAGAGCGTCGTTCGCTGCGCTTGCGGCGAAACGTTTAAGACCGGCTCCGTCAAGAGCGACCTCAGGGTTGAAATCTGCTCCAAGTGCCACCCCTTTTACACCGGCAAGCAGAAGCTGGTCGATACCGGTGGCCGCGTTGATCGCTTCAAAAAGCGCTACGGCATGTGATCTCCGTTTTCGGAAACGAAACGGCATAATAGCCGCGTCTTGGTTGGACGCGGCTTTTGTCGTGAGCCTTGTGTTGTAGTCAGCTTTGGCTTACTTTTTCGGGTTTCATACCCGCATCCGCTGTGATATAATAAGGTCGCATCGCGCGCAGATTTTTATCATGTAGAAAAATTAGCGCGAAATGCAAGCTGGCAATAAAGGAGAAAGCCTTTGTCCAAAACCGCTGAAAACGCCTCGTTGCAGACCTGCGCCAAAAAGGGCAAAACGAAGATTTGCTCCATCGGTGGTCAGGCGCTGCTCGAAGGCGTTATGATGAAATCGCCCAGTCGCGTCGCCATGGCGGTGCGCCGGCAGGACGGCAGAATCCAAGCCTCCGAGGGCGAATACACCCCCTTGACCAAAAAGAAAAAATGGTACTCCTGGCCCATCGTCAGGGGCTGCGTTTCCTTTTACGAATCGATGAAATCCGGCATGGAGTCCATGACCTATGCCGCCACCGCCCTGGGCGAAGTGGAGGAAGAACCCTCCAAGTTCGAGTGGATGTCCAACAAGCTGGGCAAAAGCGTGGAATCCGTCGTTTTCGGCACGGCAATCGTGCTGGGAATCGCCCTTGCGGTGGGGCTTTTTGTGCTGTTGCCGTCATTCTTGGGCAAGCTCCTCGCAGGGGACGGGGCCACGCCCTTTGCGCTGAACTTGATCGAAGGCGGCGTCAGGATCTTGATCCTCATCGGCTATATGGCATCCATGAACCTCATCAAGGACATCCGGCGGGTGTTCATGTATCACGGGGCGGAACACAAGACCATCGCCGCTTATGAAGAAGGCCTGCTCCTTACGGTGGAGAACGTCCGCCCCATGAGCAGGCTGCATCCCCGTTGCGGAACGAACTATTTGTTCCTGGTGGCCTTCATCAGCATCCTGTTTTACTCGGTGGTGGGGTTTACCGGCCACTGGGCGCTGAAGTCACTGCTTAAAATCGCACTTTTGCCCCTGGTTGCCGGCGCGTCCTATGAAGTGCTGAAGGCCGCCGCGAAGTCCGACCACATCCTCGCCCGCGTCGCGCGCTGGCCGGGCATGATGCTCCAGCACATCACGACGAGGGAACCCGAGGACGATATGCTGGAAGTCTCCATCGCCGCCTTTGAACTGGCTCTCCGGCCAGAGGAGTACTTGAAGGAGCATCCCGAGCTGATCGTCACCGACACAAAGGGCAGGATCCTTTCCCGAGCCAAAGAGGAGGAGCCCGCCTGCGCGGCGGATCAGGGGGAAACGCCCCCTTCCGATGGCGAAGAACAGGCCCAAGTTTTGAAGGGCGATTCCAAGAAAGCCGATGCTGAAGCTGTCTGACCTATTCAGTCGTGCGAAAAAGGCGCTTGCTCCCATTGGCGCGTCCCACGAGGCGCGCATCCTGGCGGGGCGCGCCTTTTTGATGACGGACGCGGAGCTGCTGCTCAAAAAGGACGAGGAAATTCCCAAAGAACAGGCAGAACGCTTTTGGGGAATGGTGGAAGAAAGGCTTTCCGGAACCCCGTTACAGTACATTTTGGGGGAATGGGAGTTTCTGGGCCTTCCCATCAAGGTCAAAAAAGGCGTGCTGATTCCGCGGTTTGACACCGAAGTCGTCGCCCTGCGCGCCATCGACTGGATCAATGAAAACAACGCTGAAACAGCGCTGGACCTTTGCTGCGGCAGCGGGTGCATTGCCGTCGCCATCGCAAAAAAAACCGGTGCCATGGTCACCGCTTCGGACGTTTCTCCCGCTGCGCTGGATTTAACCAGAGAAAACGCGGCATTAAACGGCGTTTCGGACAGGGTGAAGGTCGTATCATCGGACTTGTTTGAAAACATTACGGAAAAGTTCGATGTCATCGTCTCCAACCCGCCGTACATCCCGGCAAAGGATATCGAAACGCTGGATCAAGAGGTGCGGGAGCACGAGCCGATGCTCGCTTTGTGCGGCGGGGAGGACGGGCTGGATTTTTATCGGGTCATCGCCAAACAGGCGCCGAACTTCCTTAAAAAGAAGGGAAAACTGGTGCTGGAAGTGGGCATCGGTCAATCGGAAGAAGTCAAAAAACTGCTCGCAAAAGCGGGCTTTGAAACGATACAGGTCAGCCGCGACCTTTCCGGCGTGGAACGGGTCATGGAGGGTAGATGATCGGAGGACAGATGATAGAGAAACTTTACGCGCTCAAGGAACGGTTTGAGGAACTGAGCGCCCAAATCGCGGATATTGCCGTCATCGCGGACCAGGAGGAGTGGCGCAAAAAGGTCAAGGAACGCGCCGCTTTGGAGCCGGTCGTCGAGGCGCTTGACAAGTACCTCGCCTGTGAGCGGGCCATCGCCGACGCCAGGGAACTGCTTTCCGATCCGGAAATGAAGGAAATCGCCCAGGAGGAGCTTTCCGAACAGAAGGAACTCCTGGCCCAGATCGAACAGGAGCTGAAGGTGCTGCTTCTGCCCAAGGATCCGGACGACGATAAGGACGTCATCCTGGAGATCCGCGCGGGCACAGGGGGCGAGGAAGCGGCGCTTTTTGGCGCGGATTTGATGCGCATGTATCTGCGCTATGCCGAACGCCACAGGCTGAAGGCCGAGATCATCTACATCAACGAGACCGAGCTGGGCGGCGTCAAGGAGGCGGACATCGCCCTTTCCGGTACCGACGTTTACGCAAAGCTGAAGTACGAAAGCGGCGTCCACCGGGTCCAGCGGGTGCCTGAGACCGAAGCCCAGGGTAGGATCCAGACCTCTGCCGCCACCGTGGTGGTGCTGCCGGAGGTGGAAGACGTCAACGTGGAGATCAACCCCGCGGACCTGAGGATCGACACCTTCCGCGCCAGCGGCGCCGGCGGCCAGCACGTCAACAAGACCGAATCCGCCATCCGCATCACCCATATCCCTACGGGCATCGTCGTCCAGTGCATGGACGAGCGCAGCCAGCTGAAAAACAAGGAAAAGGCGATGCGCGCCCTGAAAGCGCGGCTGAACGACCATTACCGCTCCCAGCAGGACGAAAAGCTCACCGCCGCCAGAAGGTCCATGGTGGGCACGGGGGACAGGAGCGAGCGCATCCGGACGTATAACTTCCCCCAAAGCCGGGTGACGGACCATCGAATCGGGCTGACGCTTTATAAGCTGGATGCCTTTTTAGACGGCGATCTGGACGAGATGATCGAAGCCCTTTCCGTCGCCGCCCGCACCGCCCAGCTGGAGGACATGGAGTAATCATGGAAACCAGGTGCATCGACCTCGGCGTTGAGTTCGACCGGGGCATTGCCGAAGGCGCGGCGCTGATTCGCGCCGGCGAAGTGGTGGCTTTCCCCACGGAAACGGTGTATGGCTTGGGCGCGAACGCCCTGAATGAAAACGCCGTAGCAAAAATCTTTGCCGCCAAGGGCCGCCCGAACGACAACCCGCTGATCCTCCACGTTTCCGACCCTTCGGAAGTGGATGCCCTCGCAGAGGTCACCGGGCAGGCGAAGCTGTTGATGGAGGCTTTCTGGCCCGGCCCGCTGACCATCATCCTCAAAAAGCGGCAGATCGTGCCGGACGCTGCCACGGCGGGCCTTCCCACCGTTGCGATCCGCATGCCGGAAAACCCCGGCGCGCTGGCGCTGATCAAAGCATCCGGCGTTCCCATCGCCGCCCCCAGCGCCAACACCTCCGGAAGGCCCAGCCCCACCACAGCCCTGCACGTGATGGAAGACCTTTCGGGCAAAATCCCCCTTATTTTGGATGGCGGGCCCTGCAAATGGGGGCTGGAGTCCACGGTGTTGTCCCTCGTCGGAGCGCCTGTTGTGCTTCGACCGGGGGCTGTGACTCCCGGCATGCTTTCCGCGGTAATAGGGGAAGTTAATGTAGCCCCGTCGGCCCTTTCGCCGCTGGAAAAGGGGGAAGTTGCCGCCTCCCCCGGGATGAAATACCGGCACTACGCGCCCAGGGCAAAGGTGTTTCTGGCTTCGGGGGGGCCGGATGAATTGCCAAAGACCGCCGCTGCTCTGTACGACGGTTGCAAGGCAAGGGGTTTGAGCCCGGTAATCCTTGCCTCTGAGCAAACTTCCGGCTTTTATGCAGGACGTGTATATGATATAATTGGCGACAGAACCGCGCCCGAAACATTTTGCGCAAATTTGTTTTCCGCCCTGCGCAGGGCGGACGAGGCGGGTTACCAATCCATCATACTCGAAGCCCTTCCCGCGGACTCTTTCGGCCTGGCGTACATGAACCGTGCGCTGCGCGCTGCGGGATTCCGCATCTGCACGTCCCCGAACGAAGCACATTCATTTCTGGAGGAACAGCCTTGAAGACCGTTTTGTTCGTATGCTCCGGCAATACCTGCCGCAGCCCCATGGCTGAAGCCATCTTCAACGACGCTCTGGACGACCGACCTCGATTGCGCGCCTTGGGAGCGCGCGCGATTTCAGCAGGAACCTTTGCCTGTGAAGGGGCCGATATGGCAAAAAACGCGGAACTCGCCCTGGAAAGCATGGGCGTGAAACTGCCGTTTTTCCGCCACAGGGCGGTTCCTTTTACCCAGGAGATGGCTGACGAGGCCGATCTGATCCTCGCCATGCAGGAGCAGCATCTGGAGGAGATCGAAGCCCTTGCCCCAAATGCCGGGAACAAGGCGAGCACATTAAAGGGCTACGCCAACGGCAAGGACGGGCATACCGGCAGCGAGGAGTACGATATCGAGGACCCTTTCCGGCAGCCCCTGGAGGTTTATCAGGCAGCCGCGGAAGAGATTCGGCAGTTGATCAACAAAGCCATGGACCGCATGGAAAGCGAATGGCTGGGGGAATGATGCCCGCACAGCTTTTTGCAGACGCGTCTTCGGTCCGCACACAAAAGAGCGAAAGAAGGCAGACATCCGCCTTCCCATATACTGAAGGAGAAACACCACCATGGGCAAACTTACCGTAGTCGACCATCCCCTTGTTCAACATAAGATCTCGCTGTTGCGGGACGAGCAAACCGGCCCCAAGGAATTCCGTGAGCTTGTCGGTGAACTGGCCATGCTGATGGGTTACGAGGTGACCCGGGACCTGCCCTTGAAGGAAATCGAGGTCAAAACCCCCGTCGCCATCGCAAAGACCAAGGTGATCGCGGGCAAGAAGCTGGCCATCGTCCCCATCCTGCGCGCCGGGCTGGGCATGGTTGACGGAATGCTCAGGCTGATTCCCGCCGCCAAGGTGGGCCACATCGGTCTTTATCGCGACCCTGAAACCCTGGAGGCCATCGAGTATTACTGCAAGATGCCCCAGGATTCTGAAGAACGGGACATCATCCTGGTGGACCCGATGTTCGCCACCGGCCATTCCATCGACGCGGCGTTGAAGCTCATCAAGGAAAAGGGTTGCGGCCACATCAAGCTGGTTTGCCTTGTCGCCGCCCAGCAGGGCATCGACCTCATCCAGAAAAACCACCCGGATGTGGACATTTTCGTCGCCGTGATCGACGATCATCTCAACGAACACGGATACATCGTCCCCGGTCTGGGAGACGCTGGAGACAGGTATTTCGGAACAAAATAACGGGTAATGTACGGGAAAAGCGGATTCCATGGAATCGCGGCTTTCCCCGCCTTTGTTTTCAGAAGCCTTGTTTAGCCCTTTTTCCTGAAAAAACGACATTTAGTCTTTGTGAAAAACTTTACAAACACTTTGGGATGTGCTAGAATTGTGCTGAGAAAAAGAGCACTACGGTGGGTTATCCTTCGCCGCGCTCTTTTTGATTTTGTGATGATAAATATGACATTCTGAACTATTGCTCGTTTTTGTACCATTTTGATTCTGTCAATTCATCTCGCAGTCTGGTTGCGTCTAAAAGGAGTGGCGAAGGATTGGCCATTGTTCTTGATTTTTACCAGTAAAGGTGGTGATCGGATGTCTATATTGGAAGCCATAACAACTGCCGAAAGGGAAGCTGCAGAGCTGATCAAGCAGGCCCATAGCGACGGCCGTGACATCGTTATGGCGGCGGAGGAAAACGCCAAAAAAGAGGCGGAAGCTCTGATAGCGCCGGCAAAGGAGAAAGCCGGAAGGATCGTTCAGGATGCCGGGGCCGAAGCCCAAAAAGAGGCGGACAAGCAGCTTTCTGACCAGGCGAAGGCCGACGAAAGCGCGGTGTCAAAAGCCCGGGCGAACCTTGAGAAGGCCGCGTCCTATATCGTTGAAAGGATTGAGAAGCAATGATCGTTCCGATGAAGAAGGTCACGCTCTACGCCCTCAAGCGGAATAAGGACGAGCTTCTGCTTTCGCTGCAGCGCTGTGGGGAGCTGATGGTCATCAGCACGGAGGATTCCGTTCCCCAGGAAGGCTTTTCGCAATCCTCCGAGGCGCTGGCCCGGGCGGAGGAAGCCCTCGGTTTTGTGAACAGGAGCGTGGGAAAACGCAGCATGTTTGACCCCCGGCCGGAGGTGGAAAAGCAGGCGCTGCTTTTTGTGGACCCGGAGCTGGAAAAGCTGCAAAACGAAGTCGCCGCGCTGGAGCGCACCCTGGGCGAAAACGCCGCAAAAGAGAGCGCCCTGGCAGCAGAAGCCGCCACAGTCGCCCCCTGGGTCGCGTTGGACGTGCCCGTCGAGGAGCTGAAAAACACCAGAAAAGTCGCTGTTTTTACCGGAAGCATCAAAGAAGCGGATCTGTCCGCGCTGATGGCGCTTTCGGATGAATTCGATTCCGCCGTTCAACCCCTCGGAGTAGGGGCAGAGGGCAGAATCGTCGTGCTGTACAGCCCGAAGGACCGGGCGGAGGAGATGCTCGAGGCCGCGAAGGCGATCGGGTACGTTTCGATGACGCCGCCGCGCATTCAGGGATTGGCAAAGGACCGCGCCGCCGCCCTTTCTGAACAGCTGGACGCGCTGCGCAAGGAACGCGAAGCGCTGACGGAGTCCCTGAAAAAGCTCGCCGACCGGCGGGACGAGCTGCAAATCCTCTTGGATCAGCGGGCCACGGAGTATGAAAGGCACCGCACTCCGGCAATCGTGACGGACTATACCTTCTGTCTGAAGGGCTGGGCGATGGCCAAAAAGGAGGATAAGATCCGGAAGGCCGTCGAGTCGGTGACCGACGCTTTTGTGATCTCCTTCGAGGATCCGGCGGAGGACGAGAAGCCCCCGACGGTGGTGAAAAACAACAAGTGGGTCGCGCCCTTTGAAACCATTACCGACATGTTCTCCCGTCCCGACCCCAGAGAGACGGACCCCAACCCCGTCCTTGCCCCGTGGTACTGGCTGATCTTCGGCATGATGATGGGGGATGCGGGATACGGGCTGACCATGGCTGTCGCCTTTGGTCTGTTCCTGAGGATCGCAAAGCCCAGGGGCGAATTCGGCAAGCTGGTGAAGGTGCTGTTCTTCTCCAGCATCACTACGGCATTTTGGGGCGTGATGTTCGGCTCCTATTTCGGTGCGAGCTGGTTCCCGCCTGTGCTGTTCGTCCCGTTGGATGCCCCCGTTCCCACCCTGCTGTTTTGCATGGTGTTGGGCGCTTTGCACATCTTCTCGGGGTTCATCCTCTCGATGATCAACTGTTTCCGCGCGGGGGACTGGCAGGCCGCCCTGTTCGACAATCTGTCCTGGATTATCCTGCTGACCGGCCTGGGATTCATGTTTTTGGAGCCCCTTGCGCAGGTTGGAACGATCATGGCGCTGTTTGGCGCTGCGGTCATCGTGCTGACGGGGGGAAGGAGCAATCCGGGCATCAAGAAAGTCTCCGGAGGACTCCTCAGCCTGTATAACGTAACAGGCCATCTTTCGGACATTCTTTCCTATTCGCGCATCCTCGCCCTGGCGCTGTCCAGCGGCGTTGTCGCCATGGTGTTCAACCTGCTGGCAGAGATGGTGCAGGGCTCGGTACTCGGGTTCGTCGTTTCCCTCATCATCTATTTTATCGGCCATGCCTTCAACTTGGCCATGGGCCTGCTTTCGGCCTATGTTCACGCCAGCAGGCTGCAATACATCGAGTTTTTCGGGAAGTTCTATCAGGGGAATGGCCATGCATTTCTCCCGATGTCCATCAAGGCCGCCCATGTGGACGTCAAGTAATCGGTTGCCAACTCAATGAGCTTCCACTAAGGTTATTATTAATAACATTTACGCATATCAAAGGAGGAACCACCGTATGTCAACAGGAACCATCATCGCAATCATCGGAGCGGCGTTTGCCGCGATACTGGCAGGCATTGGCAGCGCATATGGCGTGCGCCTGACCGGACAAGCAGCCGCGGGCGTTGTTGCAGAAAAACCCGATCTCTTCGGTAAGTTGCTCGTCATCGAAGCGCTTCCCGGAACCCAGGGAATTTACGGATTCCTGGTTGCCATCATCGTCATGGTGCGCATCGGCGTACTGGGCGGCGGCGTAGTATCCCTTACCATGGAACAGGGCTGGTCTTTCCTCGGCGCTTGCATGCCCATCGCCATCGTCGGCTTCCTTTCCGCGATTTATCAGGCTCAGACTGCTGTCGCCGCCATCCTGATGACATCCAAGGAACCCGGCTCCTCTGCAAAGGGCATCACCATGGCTGCTCTGGTTGAAACCTATGCGATTCTTGCCCTCCTCGTTTCCATCCTGCTCGTGTTTGGCATCCAGGTTTAATCGGGCCGGAAGAAACGACACGAGAGCGAGGTTTTGGCATTGAGCACAGAAAAAATCCTTCTAAAGATCCGGCAGGAGGCCGAAGCCGAAGCCGCCGCGATCCTTGCGGCGGCCAAGGAAAAGGCGGAGCAGTCCGCCGAAGCCATATTAGAGGCCGCAAGGGAGCGCGCCGACGCCATCGAGAAGGCCGCCGTTGCGGAGGCGGAGGAGATCCAGCGCCGGAAGATGCTGATGACCGGCCTCGAAATGCGGAAAAACACCCTCAGGCGCAAGCGCGAAGTGCTGGACGAAGCCTTTGACCTTGCCCAAAAGCGCCTGGGCGAACTCCCCCAAGACCGTTACGAAGCCCTGATCACCAAGCTGGTGCTCGGCGCGGCGGAAACGGGAACCGAAACCCTTCTGGTCGCCCAGGGGGACCGGGCGAGGTTCGAAAGCGGACTGCTGGACAAGCTGAACGCGCGCCTGGCGGAAGCGGGCAAACAGGCCGGATTGACGCTTTCTCCCACAGGTGCGAACATCCAGGGGGGAGTGATCATCGAAGGCAAAAAGGCGGACGTGAACGCCTCCTTCGAAGCGCTGATCGGCTATGTGCGCGAAAGCGCCGAACGCGAAGTCGCCGCCATCCTCTTTGGCTCGGAGGTGGGATAAATGCCCCAAAAGAGCTACGCTTACGCCAACGGAAGGCTCAGCGTCATCGGCCAGAGGATGCTTGGCGGCGCATTTCTGAACCGCCTGATGGAAAGCAGCGAAGCGGACGCCATCAAGCTCCTTCGGGAAGCGAACTACGGCTCCGGCGCCGGCAATGCGAATGACGTCGAGCAGCTCATCGCTGCGGAACTCGCCGCTTCCCGCGCCCTGGTTTGGGAGCTTACCCCGGAGCCGGAGGTCGTCAAGCTCTTCCTGCTCAGGACGGACGCCCACAACCTCAAGACGCTGCTGAAGGCAAAGCTTTTTGGCATTCAAGCGGGCGAGCTGATGGCCGAAGGCGGGGCGTTTCCCCTGACGCTTTTGCAAAAGGCGGTGGACGAAGGGGACCTTTCGGAACTGCCGGCGCAATTTGCACAGGCCATCGAAGAAGCCGAGTCCATCGCCCAAAAAAGCGGCGATCCGGGCCTGGTTTCCGCGGCTGTAGATCGCGCCGTATTTGAGTATATCGGCGTTTCCCTGAAAAAGCGGGGCAACGCCTTCGCGAAACGCTACTTTTCCGCCCAGGCGGATTTCATCAACGTCGAGTCCCTGATCCGGGCCCGCGCCCTGAACTGGAGGGAGGACAGGCTCATCCCCATGCTGGTTTTTGGCGGGGAAATCCCCAAAGACACCATCCTCTCCTGCTTGGAAGTTCCCGTGGAACAGCTGGCAGTCAGGCTCAATCGCGGGCAGTTTGGCCCGGCAATCGCCAAGGCGCTGGGGGAGTACGCCCAAACCGGCAGCCTGAAGGGGCTGGAGCGCAGCATGGACCGCGCGCTGATGGAGATGGTCCGCGCCGAAAAGAACGATATTTTGGGCATGGGGCCCATCCTGGGCTACCTTTTGGGTCGGGAAGCCGAAGCAAGGGCAATCCGGGTGATCTTTGCCGCAAAGCTGGCGAAGTCCACCCCCGAACTCCCCGAACTCTACGTGTGAAAGGCGGCCAAAGATGAAAAAGAAAATTTCGATTGCCGCCATTGGCGACCGCGATTCGGTCATGCTGTTTCAGGCCCTGGGCGTGGAAGCGTTCTATTCGGATGACCCGCGGGAAACCGAGCGCACCATCCACCGCCTTGCCAGAGAGGGCTGCAGAGTCATCTACATCACCGAGCAGGCGGCCGAAACCGCCAAAGACGCCCTCGATCGCTATAAAACGGAGCCCTTCCCCGCAATCATCCCCATACCGAGCCGCGTGGGCACAACCGGACTTGGTATGCGCGCCATACGGGAAAACGTGGAAAAGGCGGTCGGTGCGGACATCTTATTCGGCGAAGAAAGGTAAGAGCAACGATGAACGAAATGAAAAATACGCCCATAAGCGGTCAAGCGCCGGGCGTTATCGCAAAAGTAGCGGGACCGCTCATCGTGGCGACGGGCATGGCAGACGTGCAGATGTACGACGTCGTGCGCGTCAGCGATCAGCGGCTGATCGGCGAGGTGATCGAACTTCGCGGAGACCGCGCCTCCATCCAAGTCTATGAGGAGACCGCGGGTTTGGGTCCCGGCGAGCCTGTCTATTCCACCGGCGAGCCGCTGTCCGTCGAGCTTGCCCCCGGTCTCATCGAAGGAATCTTCGACGGCATCCAGCGTCCTTTGGACGTGATCGTCAAGCAGGTGGGGGACCGCATCACCCGCGGAATTGACGTTCCCAAGCTGAACCGCGAAAAGAAGTGGACCTTTGTTCCCGTAGCAAAGGTGGGGGACGAGGTGACCGGCGGCGATACCCTGGGAACCGTGCAGGAAACCCCCGCCGTTATCCATAAAATCATGGTGCCCCCCAACATTTCCGGCACCCTTGAATGGATTTTCGAAGGCGAAGCCACCATCGTCGAGCCCATCGCGCGGCTGAAAAAGGCGGACGGAACGACGGTGGAGCTGCCCATGCTGCAGCGCTGGCCTGTTCGCCGGGGGCGCCCGTATGTCGAAAAGGTCGCGCCCCAAGAGCCGATGGTCACCGGCCAGCGCGTGATCGACACGCTGTTCCCCCTGGCCAAGGGGGGCGTGGCGGCCATTCCCGGCCCTTTTGGTTCGGGCAAGACGGTGGTTCAGCACCAGCTCGCCAAATGGGCGGACGCGGAGATCGTCGTTTACGTCGGCTGCGGCGAACGCGGCAACGAAATGACGGACGTTCTGATGGAGTTCCCCCAGCTGAACGACCCGCGCACCGGCCTTCCCCTGATGAAGCGCACCGTGCTGATCGCCAACACGTCGGACATGCCCGTGGCAGCCCGGGAAGCCTCGATTTACACCGGCATCACCATCGCCGAGTACTTCCGGGATATGGGCTACAAGGTCGCCATCATGGCGGACTCCACCTCCCGTTGGGCGGAAGCTCTGCGCGAGATGTCCGGCCGGCTGGAGGAAATGCCCGGCGAAGAAGGGTATCCCGCATACCTGTCCAGCCGCATGGCGGAGTTCTATGAGCGCGCGGGCGAGGTCGTGTGCATCGGCAGCGAAGGAAGAACCGGCGCGATCTCCGCCATCGGCGCGGTTTCCCCGCCCGGCGGCGACACCTCCGAGCCGGTTTCCCAGGCGACGCTGCGCATCGTCAAGGTGTTCTGGGGGCTTTCCTCCACTTTGGCGTACAAGCGCCACTTCCCCGCCATCGACTGGCTGACCAGCTATTCCCTGTATCACGACAAGATCAACGCCTATTTTGACGGGAACGTCGCCCCCGACTGGTCCGCCCATGTGCGCCGCACCATGGCGCTGCTTTCCGAAGAGGCGGAGCTGGAAGAAATCGTCCGCCTGGTGGGCGTGGACGCGCTGTCCTTTAAAGACCGTCTGGCTTTGGAGTGCGCCCGCTCCATCCGAGAGGACTTCCTGCATCAGGACGCCTTTAACCCGGTGGACACCTATGCTTCCCCCAAAAAACAGTACGGAATGTTGTCCACCATCCTCGCCTGGTATGACAAGGGCCTTCAGGCTCTGGAGGACGATGTCGCCTTCCACCGCATCGTCTCCATGGACATCGTCGAAAAGCTGGGCAGAATGAAATATGTACCCGAAGATCAGTTTGACGCGCACATCGCCGCCATCAGGAAGGAGATGGACGCCGAATTCATGGCGCTGACGGAAGGAGAGCAGACCGATGCGTAAAGAATACAAGACCATAGAAGAAGTCGTCGGTCCTCTTATGCTTGTGGAAGGCGTCGAGGGCGTCAAGTACGACGAACTGGTGGAAATCGAACAGAGCGACGGCGGACTGCGCCATGGCAAGGTGCTGGAAGTCAACGGCGACAAGGCCATGGTCCAGTTGTTCGAAGGCTCCCAGGGCCTTCGGATCTCCGATGCCAAGGCGAGATTCCTGGGTCACGGGATCCAGCTTGCCGTTTCACCGGATATGCTGGGCCGCGTGTTTGACGGTATGGGTCGCCCCATCGACAACGGCCCTGCCATCATCCCCGAAGCCCTGAAGGACATCAACGGCTTGCCCCTGAACCCCGCCGCCCGGGACTATCCCGCTGAATTCATCCAGACGGGCATTTCCGCCATCGACGGGCTGAACACCCTGGTGCGCGGCCAGAAGCTGCCGGTGTTTTCCGGCTCCGGCCTGCCCCATGCCAACCTTGCCGCCCAGATCGCCCGCCAGGCGCGGGTGCTGGGTTCCAACGAGCGGTTCGCCGTGGTGTTCGGCGCCATCGGCATCACCTTCGAGGAAGCGGATTTCTTCATTCAGGACTTCCGGCGCACCGGCGCCATCGAGCGCGCCGTGCTGTTCATGAACCTGGCGAACGACCCCGCCGTCGAGCGTATCGCGACGCCGCGCATGGCCATCACCTGCGCAGAGTATATGGCCTATGAGCTGGACATGCACGTGCTGGTCATCCTGACAGACCTGACGAACTACGCCGAAGCCATGCGGGAAGTCTCCGCCGCCAGGAAGGAAGTTCCCGGCCGCCGCGGCTATCCCGGCTACCTGTATACCGACCTGGCGACGCTTTATGAGCGCGCCGGCCGCGTCAAGGGCAAGAAGGGGAGCATCACCCAGATTCCCATTCTCACCATGCCCGAGGACGATAAGACCCACCCCATCCCCGACCTGACGGGATACATCACCGAGGGGCAGATCATCCTCTCCCGCGAGCTGCACAGGAAGGGCGTCACCCCGCCCATCGACGTGTTGCCGTCCTTGTCCCGTCTGAAGGACAAGGGTATCGGCAAGGGAAAGACCCGCGAAGACCACGCGGACACGATGAACCAGCTGTTTTCCGCCTATGCCCGCGGCAAGGACGCGAAGGAGCTCGCGGTCATCCTGGGCGAGGCTGCGCTTTCGGACGTCGACAAGCTTTACGCCAAATTTGCGGACGAGTTCGAAAACCGGTACGTCTCCCAGGGCTACGAGACCAACCGCTCCATCGAAGAGACGCTGGACATTGGCTGGGAGTTGCTGAAAATCCTGCCCAGGGCAGAGCTGAAGCGCATACGCGACGAGTATCTGGACAAATATTATCCAAAAGAGGAGGGATGACCCATGGCGATGCGTGTCAACCCCACGCGCATGGAGCTTACCCGCCTTAAAAAGCGCCTCAGAACAGCGACGAGGGGCCACAAGCTCCTGAAGGACAAGCGGGACGAAATGGTCCGCAGGTTCATGATCTATATCCGCAGGGACAAGGAGCTTCGGGAGCAGGTGGAACGCAAGCTGTCCGCAGCCATGGGCCGCTTTGCGGTGGCCAGCGCCCAGATGGGGCCTTCTGCCGTCGCGGAAGCGCTGCTCGTACCCGCGCGGGAGGCCGCGGTGAAAACGGGCACGCAGAACATCATGTCCGTGAAGGTGCCCACCATCACCCTGGTGGGCGAAGGGAAGGACGCGGAGCTGCCCTATGGCTTCGCCTTCACTTCCAGCGAGCTGGACGGCGCGGTGCTGGATCTTGCCGCGGTGCTTCCCGAGCTGATCGAGCTGGCAGAGGTGGAAAAAACCTGCAACCTGCTGGCGAACGAGATCGAAAAGACCCGGCGCAGGGTCAACGCCCTGGAACACGTAATGATTCCGGAGCTGACGGAAACCATCCGCTTTATCACCATGAAGCTGGAGGAAAACGAGCGCGCCAATCTGACCCGGCTGATGAAGGTCAAGGAAATGATGGCCGAGCAGGAAGCCTGATCGGCACCCGAACGCGCCAGGTCGCAACCCTGAATAAGCATAAAGCAATCGCCCCGGCCGAAGCCCTTCGCGCCGGGGCAAATTTCGTGTGAATGGGGGATCGATACTTGCATAACATGTCCGTATGGATTTGCACGTGGCGGAAGGGAGGCAGTTCCAGAGAACCACGCCGGATACCAGGACTGCTGGTATGACGGGACGCACATCGAAGGAAGGAGCGGACCGGTCATGCCCGCTCAGTAAAGGAAAAGGGCGGGAAAGCGAAGCAAGAAAGCAGGGCGAACAGGGCGCCTCAAGAGTTCTGAAGGGCTCTAGCGATACCAAACTCAGGCTGAAAATAGCGGGAATAAAGGCAATCATGTCTTAAATTAGCAAAAATAAAGTAGATAATAGGGAAACCCATCCCCGCCGAATCCTCATTACAGAACAGCGGCACCGCTGGCAGCGATGCCCGCTTTTTGCGATGCTCTGCTGTGCGCCGTTATGGGTGGTATCAGTCGAAGCGCTTCAGGCTGTATCTGCCGCGGCTCAGATTTGCGCCGGAAACAGCCAGAAACGGAAACTTTAGTGCCAACAGCAGATGCACAGAGCTTGTGCGCTCAAGGAAGGGGGAAACTCTCACTCTGCCCCGTGACCCAATTGTAGCTATAAGTGACGCTGAGGGTTGGAGGCTTCGGTGCAGGAGTGGCATTGATCGCCCGATCCTTGACTCTTTCCTAAAAGCGGAATCGCCGGGGTGTTGCGTTCCCGCAACTTTGGCGACGCCTGCGCAACACGAAACCGGAACGAGCCCCCGGGGATTCGGGGGACCTCTACCTGCGCTAAGTTGTGTTAACGGAGGTCCTACTCCGGTATCTCTGCTTGCCACGCAAAACAGGGGTTGCGGACAAGCCCTCCGCCGCAGCGCGGGTTAAGCGACCCGGATTGACCCATTTCAAATGCTGCAAAATGCGAAGCCGCGAGTGCTGCAGACGCACGCCTGCATCCAATCCAATGCTTCTGTGGTGGACATGGTGATCTGGTGATCCCAGTTTGGGGTTCGAAGTGATCCTGCCTCGATGCGGATGCCCCAACAAAGCAAGTAACACCGCCTCCAGGACGCAGGAAGTGGTTGCTCCAGATGATCCGAAAGGCCATTTTTCCGGATAAGGGGCTTTTTTAGCCTTGTACCCACGCCAGCCGGAGAGTATCAGAAGAAAACCAAAAGCCGAAGGGCAGTTGCCTTCGGCTTGATGATTGAGTTTGCATTATCTTGCGAGCCCTGCGACGATTGCCGCAATAAAAGCAAGGGCTAACAGGCCGCAGATGAATCGGGCTGCAGTGGTGTTTTTCATGCGTATCCTCCGTGGGTTCCGGCGTCAACTGCCGTTTCCGACCTTATAGGCCCTTTGGACGCAGGCCTGATGATCCGGGTCGACATTGTTTCCCCCGTGGGTGCGGGAGTTCTTCAAGTGGATGCAGAAGTGGCCGGGGAAGTTGTCTGATTTGGAGGGATCCGGCGGATGGGGCATGCAGTTCATGCTCGCTGCGTACACCCTGCCGTTTACGGTGAGCCAGATCGCCCGCCGCGCCCAGGTCCACTTGCCGACGATGCTCCGCATGACCGCGGTATCCGACGCGGTCAGGGGATGCACGTCCATATGTTTGGTGCCGCCGCTGCGCCGGATTTTGAAGGACTTGCCGGTTTTAACGTCCGTCACCGTGGCGATTCCGCCGTTCCTGCTGACCAGCGTGTTTCCGCCGCTCCACCAGTCGATCATGCGCACCAGGCCCTGGATGTCCTGGGCGGAGATGATCTGGGAGATCGTTTTACGGATGTTGTTGGTCCTGTCGTAAAGGATCGTCAGGGTTTCCGGCCCCGCGACGCCGTCCGCACTGGACATTTTGGCGGCTTTTTGGAAGTCCTTGACCGCCTCGCGGGTCTTTGCGCCGTAATAGCCGGTGATCGAAGACTGGGAAAGGAAATTCCTTCGGTACAGCTCCTGCTGGAGTTTTTTGACCTCGGAACCCTCCATGCCGTATTTCAGAAGCGTGGCGCTGCCGCCGATGCCGGACATGTTGGAGATCTGGACCATATCCCGCCGGACAAAGCCGGATTCACCCTGATAACTGACAAAATACCATTCGCCCACCATCTGCCGGATGCGCACCGGGTGGCCGGCGGAAATCGTCGTGATGACGAAGGAACTTTCGGAAGCCCCGCCTCGAAGGTTCACGCCGTCCACAGAAGAATAGGCGATGCGGTCGGTCACGGACTTGACGAAAACGAGACTGGACAGCACATATCCGGTCATGCCGCTGTACTCGACCTTGTACCAGTCGCCGCTTTCCTCCAGGATGGTCACCTCGTCCCCAAGGTTGAGCTTGGCCAAAGAGGTGCCGGAGATATCCGGCAGGGAACGGAGGTTGACCTCGTTTCCCAGGATCTGCCCGGTTTCCACGGCAGCGAAGGAGCCGCCGGGCTGAAGGATCAGCGCGGTCAACAGCACAAGCACCAGCAGCCTGCGCGCCGGTTGATTCGTCATGCTTTCACCTCGATTCGGAAGTGTGGATAAAACATTATAGCACCGGAGGCATTGTTCGTCAAAATTGATGCCTTGCCGCGTAGTCCCGCAAAGACGCCATGTCCTCTTCATAGGCTGTGGCAAGGGCGGGGTTGTAGATCAGGCTTGCCGGATGATACAGGGGAAAGAGGGTGACGCCACTCGTTAGCTGTTCGGGCATGCCGTGGCAGGCGCCGATGTCCGCCCTTCCCACAAGGGCGTAAAGGGGGGAATTCCCCAGTGTGACGACGATCTTCGGCGAAACGGCGGCGATTTCGCAAAGCAGCAGCTCGCGAAGGGCATTCAGTTCCGCCCGGCTGGGTGTGCGGTTGGCCTTGCCGCCTTTTGAGTTCAGGCGAAAGGGGCGGTATTTGACCGCGTTGGTGATGAACAGCGCGTCCCTTGAAAAGCCCACGGCTTTCAGGAAGGCGGAAAGGGTTTTGCCCGCCTTTCCCACAAAGGGCACCCCCTGTTCGGTCTCGTCCTTTCCCGGCGCTTCGCCGATGAGCATGATGCCCGCCTTCGGATTGCCTGCGCCGAAGACCGGCCTTTGGAACTCGCCCAGGGGTGCGCCTTCGCACCCGGCAAGCCGCGTCAGCCAGGCTCGGCATTCGTCATACATTCTTTGAAGGCTTTGCCGTCCCGCATCCGAAGGGCAAAAGGCCCGGAGCGGGCCTTTTGTGTGCGTTCGTTTTTGGGTCATGGCGTCACCGCGTAATCGTAATCGTAAAGATGCTCTTCTTCCACCGGCTCTGGTTCGGGTTCGGGGGTGGAGGTGGGGGTGGGCGCGCCGGGGTTGTAATACAGCCTTTGGGCGTCCACGCATTTTTGATACAGCTCCAGGCTCAAAGAGCTGATCAAGCTGCCGTTGACCCCTTCTTCCACCGCGGATTCCAGCCTGCGGACCAGACTCAAAATCTCCGACCGGACGGAGGCGGGCAGGGTATAGCTGCTGCTTTCCAGCATCGTGTCCGCAAAATCCAGGATGGTTCTTGCGTAGTTCAGCTCGTCGGCAGTGGGCAAATTGGCCGAATAGGAGCTGTGGATGTTGCAGTAATGCTGGCCGTACCGCGGGTCCGTAGCCGGAAGGGATAACAGATCCCCGTACCCCGCAAAGCCCAGGATGGCTTCGGGCATGTGTTTTTCCATCAGCGCCGGTTCGATGGTGGCAAGCTGGGAATCCGGGGGAACGACGAGGAGGCTCTTTTGGGCGAGGGCGTCCTGCGGGCAATAGGGGGTGGCCAGCTTGCCGGAGGCAGAGCAGAAGGTGGCGAGGGTATGGGCGTTGCAAGATGCTTTGGGAACGCTTCCGGCAAAGAACCAGTCGGTCACGGGGGCGTGGTCCGGGTCTGCCCTGCAGGCGTCCGTCGCCACCAAGCCTGTCACCGAGCACACCGTCGCCTTGACGAGACCGAGATCCTCGGGTCTGGAGTCGATGATGGCCTTGTCGGGCAAGCCCTCGTGGATTTTGGACATATACTCCTTCCACAAGGGCGCGGCATACTCGCCGCCGGTGCTGCCGTTTTTCAAGGCGTGCTGGTAATTGTCGTGGCCGATCCACACGCTGGAGGTGTAATACCCCGTGTATCCCGCAAAAACCACCCCGCGGTAGCTTTCGTTGGTGCCGGTTTTGCCGGCGGCGGTGATGCCGCTGATGCGGGCCTTTCTGCCGGTGCCGGACTGTACGGCGTCGGTCAGCATGTCGGTCATCAGCCAGGCGGTGGATTTTTTGAAGATCTGAGCGGTGGTGCGGAATTTTTCGGAATTCAGCACCACGTTGCCCTGGCTGTCCTTCACGACGGTGAAGGCGATGGGCGATTGGTAAACCCCGCCGTCCGCGATGGTGGCAAAGGCCGCAGTCAGCTCCAGCATGGAGATGCCGGAAGTGCCCAGGGCAAGGCCGGGCCCGTCCGCAAAGATGGTGTCCGGGTCCATGCCCATGCTCACAAGATAATTCTTGGAAGCGGCGGGGGTGACGTTTTCAAACAGCACCCGGGCCGCGCCGACGTTCAGGGAGGACACCACCGATTTGCGCATGGTGACCGGCCCCTGATTGGTCAGCCCGCCGGTGGGGTACCCCCTGGAGCCGCCGTAGCCTTCGATGGGCTGGGCGAAGTTCATGATGATGGACGCGGGGGACATGCCCCCCTCCAGCGCCGGAGCGAAGACCGAAAGGGGCTTTAACGAGGAGCCGACGGGCATATTGCTGGCCACAGCGCGGTTTAAGAGCTTTTTGCGCGTGGGTTCATCCCTGCTGCCCACCATGGCGACGATTCTGCCCGTGGCCTGGTCGATGACCACTGCCGCCGCCTGGGGCTGGACGATTTCGTCCACCGTGCCGTCGGGGTTTTTGCTGATCCGGACGGAATAGGTGGGGTCCGCGATCTTGGGGTAGCCCTCCCAGGTGGAAAGGGTTTCCTGCACGATGTTTTGGATTTCGGGAACGACGGTGGTATAAATGTGGTAGCCGCCGGTGCGCAGGATCTTTTCCATGGCGGCGCGATTGGCGCCGGTGTCCTCCAGCCCCCGATCCTTGAGCATGCAGGTGACAACCTCGCTGACGGCGTACTCCACGAAGGCCGGCATGTCATACATCGAGCTGGCAGAGGATGTTTCGAGGATGACCACGTCCTCTTCCAGGGCGGACTCGTATTGCTCCCGGGTGATGAACCCGGCGTCGTACATCGCCAGCAATACGGTGTCTGTCCGGTCGTCGGTGGTCTTTTTGTCCCGGTTGGAGTCGTAATAGTTCAGCCGGGGGTTGAACTTGGTGGGGTTTTGGGTGATGCCGGCAAGCATCGCACATTCCCGGATGGTGAGGGCGGACAGGGGCTTGCCAAAATAGTCCTTGGCCGCAGCCTTGACGCCGTAATTGATGCCGCCCAGGGGGATGGCGTTTAAGTAAGCCTCCAGAATTTCTTCTTTCGAGTATTGGGACTCGAGTTCGATGGCCAAAAACGCCTCCTGGATCTTCCTTCGGTAGGACACTTCGCTGGACAGCACGCGGTTTTTGATCAACTGCTGGGTGATGGTGCTGCCGCCGTGGGTGTTGACGTTGCGGAAGGTGTTGATGATGGCGCTGACCAGGCGCTTGAAGTCCACGCCGCTGTGCTTGTAAAACCGCACGTCCTCGATGGCGACGAAGGCGTTCTTCAGCATGTCCGGAATTTCTTCCGAAGACGCCCACTC
>JBMNTV010000010.1:0-45519 GCA_050945915.1 Christensenellales bacterium | reverse complement strand
CCTTTCATCATTTCTGGTCATCCGCATTTATCGCCCGTGCGATTTCTGCATACAGTGTTTCCTTCATGTTACTATGCGCATTTTGATGGTCGTTCAACCGCTGTCTGCACCATCTTTGGGGAAGCGCGCGAGTGTTCGCATTGTTCGCGGATATCGGCTTTGGCAATGATTGCGTGGGTTGAAATACGGCGCCCCTTTCAATCCAGCGTCACGGATTCCAGGTCGTCCGGCACCAGCACATTTCCGTCAAACGCGGTCTTTGCCTCTTTCGTATATCGCGCTTTGCGATGGCGCAGATCATTGTCCACCGTGTGAATCAGAATCAAGTTTCTTGCGCCAATGGTCTTCGCATTCCGGGCGGCATCCAGGGCTGTGGAGTGCTTGATTTCATAGGGCCGAAACTGATCGGCCTCCGCCTGCAGGCAAAAAGCCTCGCTGATCAGCCAGTCCACATGGGCGATATGTTCTCGATTGACGGCATTGTACGGTTCGTCTCCCAAATACGCCAGGGTTGCGTTGTCGCAAAATGTCACTCGGAGGGCAAATTGCTTGCACTTTTGGGACTGAATATCAAAAAAGCGGATGGTCTTGTCTTTTTCAATGACTTCTTCTCCGTCTGTTACCTTGCGATACGATACTCCCTTTTCCAGGGCGCGCAGCAAATTCTCCTTAAACAGAATCCTGCATAAAGACGTGAGGGTATCGATCACTTCGTCGTGGCCGTAAATCTTCAGATGCCCGCTGTACTCCACATTGATGATCCTTTGCCCGATGTCTCTGAGCAGCCAGACCGCGCCAAGGAGGTGATCCGTGTGAATATGCGTCAGAAACAAGGCATCGATCGCGTCAACGGGTATGCCCGCCCGTTCCAGTTGCACCAAGATCCCGTTCCCGCCGCCTGCGTCGATCAGCATGGTTTCTTGCTCGGTCTTTATGACGAAGCAGGCATGGTAGCATTTCGTCACCATGGCTTCCCCGGTTCCCAAGAATATCAGCTCTTTTTTCATGGCATTCCCATCCCCTCGCTGTCGAAAGTTTGCAAAAAATGCGCCCAGTTGCGGGCTGCCCCGCCCCCGCATTCCCCTTCATGAACCAGCATAGCAAAAACGATGGGTTTCGTACAGTTGATCAAGATCCATTGACCCCCGAACTTCCGGGAATATGCAATTCCCTTGCCGCCACGGAACGGAATGAAATATAATGGAAAAGATTCAAGGGCCTGGGTAGCCGGCAAAGCCGGGGTTCCAGGCAGGAAACCTGCACACCGACCGATTCGAATACAGGACGCAACGGGCAATCCATCACCCAAGGCGCTGCGTCCGCCCGCCATGACGAAAGGGGGAAATCCATGATTACCCTGTCCGCAAAACTGACGTTTTACATTCCCCACGCCCTTTCCTTAAAGGATAAACGGCAGGTTGCCCGCAGTCTGATGGACAAAACCCGAAAGCGCTTTAACGCTTCCGTTTCCGAAGTGGACACCCAGGATATGCACCAGACGCTGACCATCGGCGTGGCGGTGGTATCCGGTGATTTTGCCCACGCGCGGCGGTCATTGGACGAGATCATTCGCTATATGGAGGGGCAGGCCGACGCGGAGTTGACGGATGTCGATGAAGGGTAGTTTATAAAGATGGGAATACCCGTTTCGAGGTATTCCGCAAATCGCCCCCTGAGCTGCCCGAAGGTCTTTGTCTCATGGACAGAAAAAAGGGCTTGCATTTGGCGTTCCGATTGCGTATGATACACTTGCGCAACGATTTGGCTGGGTGTGGCGCAGCTTGGTAGCGTGCTTGAATGGGGTTCAAGAGGCCGGAGGTTCAAATCCTCTCACCCAGACCATCAGAAAAGCCAGGTGCACCTGGCTTTTTTCTTTTTTGCGGGCAGATTTGATTCTGACGCCCATTTTGACACCCATAGTTTCGAAATATGTACTTGGGCCAATCCAAGGTCAACGGTGGTGATCGGCTTCCCCCTTTGAGGGCTGCAATCGAGACTGTGTTCATCGCCCACAAAGACGACAAAAGCGCAAAGCAGCGCTACCCCGTCTCCCTTTCGGGGCTTGCGAAAAGAGTTGTTTGGAAAATAACACAATCTGCGATATAATAGATCCACAAAAGGCAGAAGCGCGCACCGCACTCTGTTTTTTAGTTTTCCCGAAAGGCAATTGTCAGGATCATTTATGGATATTTCATTGTTAAAATGCTTTTTGACCGTGTCCGAATGCCTGAACTTTTCAGGCGCAGCGGAGCGCTTGTTCATCACCCAGTCCACGGTCAGCCGGCGCATCGCGGCGTTGGAAAGCGAGCTGAACGTCAAATTGTTCGAGCGGAACGCTTCCGGTGTCTCATTGACCGAAGCGGGCAAAGCCTGCGTGTCCGACGCGCGTGAAATCGTGCGCAAATACGAAGACATGCGGGAAAAGACCCAGCGCTATCACAGCGGCGTGTCGGGGACTTTGCGCGTGTTTTGCGACGGGGAGCACGATCGGGATCTGATTGCCGAGGCCTGCGCGGAAATACGAAAAACCTATCCTGACATACGTATTCACATCATGCGCGGTTGCTCCGGCCCGGCAGTCGAGCAGCTCGTCCAAGGCGAGGCGGACATCATCCTCGCTGTGACCAGCGAGCTTTACAACGTCAAAAATCTGGTGGAAATCCCGATCAAGCCCATGCATTGGGTGATGGTCCTGCCCGCCGCCCACCCCCTGGCAAAAAAACGGGTGGCGGATGTCACGGACCTAAAGAACAACGTCGTGATCGGCTTCGAACGCTCTGTGGCGCCCCGGGCTTACGATGCGGTGATGCGCTGTTGCGCAAAGCATCATTTCTCCCCGTGCTATACCGTCGCAGAAAGCAACAAAGAGGATATGCTGCTGGCTATGCTGTCCCACAACGGCGTCGCCGTGATGGCCTCGGGCTGCGCGGAAGGGCTGCCGGATCATTTTGCCATCCTGCCCATACACGGAATCGATGTGGAAGTCAATTACGCCCTGGCATACATGAAAAACAACACAAACCCCTCTTTGCTGCTGTTTGCAGACATTTTGCTCACCATTGCAAGGAGGCAGCAAATCAAAGGACTACCCTCCCTTTCCAGCTAAGCAATCTGGTCTTTGGCAACTGCACAGGATCGGGAGATCCCTCGGCAAAAAAGAGATGGTATGCGAATTGCGCATACCATCTCTTTTCTTCATGCACAACCATCATTTCACATTTGTCCGCTCCCCTGTTATGATAAATTCGTCAAATAAATGACATATTCGACAATTGTGTAACATGTATTAGGAGGAATCAGAGAGAATGAAGCGATTTGTTGGACTATTGCTTGTGGTGGCGATGCTGTTTGCCACCGCTTGCACGGCAACGCAGCCCCCTGTGGATGCCACCCCCGCTCCCTCTGCCCCGGCGGCAGAAGCAACCCCAAAAAACACCTTTACACCCGGCACTTATACGAAAACCGCCCGGGGAATGTATAGCGATGTAACTGTGGCCGTCACGGTGGATGAGAATCGGATCCTGTCTGTGGAAGTGACGGAGCAGAATGACACCCGTCGGATCGCCGCTTCCGCCGTCAAATTTCTGCCTGAGCGGATCGTTGCGGCGCAATCCCCGGCGGTGGATACCGTATCCGGCGCGACCATAACCTCAATGGCCATCCTGTCCGCAGCCAAAGCAGCCCTGCTGGAAGCTGGCGGGGATATCGACGCGCTTTCCAAGCCCGCAGAAAACCCCGATTCCGATCTGCCCACAGAATCCTATGACGTGGTAATCGTCGGCGCTGGCGGCAGCGGCCTGGCTGCGGCAGTCGAGATCGGCAGAACCAGCGACGCCTCCGTACTCGTTCTGGAAAAAGCCGGCTACACCGGCGGTTCGACCGCGCTTTCCGGCGGCCTGCTCTACGTCACAGGTACCCGCATGAACAAAGAAACCGGCCTGGTGGAGTTTACGCCGGAAGAGCTGTTGAAGTATTTCAGACAGCGCACCGCCGAGATGACCCGCCGCCCGGACGATATGTGGATCAACGAAGACCTGGTTCTGCGCATCGGCCAGACGATCGCCCCCACCTACAATTATTATCTGGATGAGGGCATCGACCTTCCCAACCCCTATGTCAGCGTAGACTGGGGCAATGGCAGGGGGCTGGGCGGCTTCATCAAGAGCTGGACGACGGAATCCGGCGCTTCCGAGGTTTGGGGTGACTGGTTCACCGCGCTGGCCGAAAAGAACGGCGCAGAAATCCGCGTCGAATCGGAAGTCACAAAGCTGATTGTCAACGACGGCGCCGTCGAGGGCGTATACGTCGAATCCCCCGAGGGCAATTACACCGTAAACGCCAAAAAGGTCCTGCTGGCCTGCGGCGGATACGGCAATAACATTCCTCTGCTTGCAGAAAAGAACCCCATTCCCAACATCGAAAAGACCGTCAGCTACACCGCCGCAGGAGACACAGGCGATTTCTATGCTCTGGTCGAAGGGCTGGATGTTGCCGAAGCGGGCTATGGACAGATCAGCTCCCTGGGCGCGGGCCCCGGCTATGGACACCACACGAGCATCGGTCTGATGTGCCTGATCGGCTTCAACGTTTGGGTCAATCAGAATGGCGAACGCTTTGCCAATGAAAAGGTTTTCCCGCCCTATCACGAAAGCCTGAAGATCTATGACCAGCCTGAAGGCATCGCATACGGCATCGCAGGATCGGATTTCCCCTATATCGACGCCAACACGGGCCGCAACGCGGTAGAAGTCCTCGAAGAAGCCGTCGCGATGGGAATCACGCAAAAGGCAGACACCCTGGAAGAACTGGCGGCAAAAATCGGCGTGGATCCAGCGAAAATGGTCGCGACCATCGAGAAGTACAACGCCGATTGCGACGCCGGCCATGGCGACACCCTCTTTGGCCAGGATGCTTCCGTAATGGCGCCGATCAAAGAAGGCCCCTTCTATGCCACCCGGGTATACAATACGACTCTTGGCACGATAGGAAGCCTGAAGGCAAACGCCAACTGCCAGATTCTGACAAAGAGCGGTGAGCCCGTACCCAATCTTTACGGCGCAGGCGAGGTGATCTTCGGCAACGTCTACATCGAAGAGTACTATGCGTCCGGATCGGGCGTGACCGTAGCCGTTTATACCGGTGTCATCGCAGGAGAAGAAATCGTCAAAGAACTTTCCAACTGACTTTCATAACTCATGGTGTTTGACGGGCCAGAGCGACAAGCGCCAGGCCCAACCAGCCAAACAAGAAAAAAACAGTCCCCGCAGCATCGCGGGGGCTGCTTTTTCTTCGTTGCACAGCAAAGCCCCGGTCTTGAACCCGGGGCTGAATCTTGTTTTATCTGAACATGGTGCACCGTTTCGAACAGCTTCTGAATGAAATTCACGATGCCGCCGGCTCTGTCTCCGGTCAGCTTCGCCTTGTTTTGATCGATGACCCGACCGCCAACAGCGGGATCCCGATATCGGGGTTTCTTTTGAAACCTCTGTGTTCAACCCTGTTCGGGGCCTGTCCGTTCGGAAATGATGTAAAGCGGGCGATTTTTCGCTTCATCATAGATTCTGGCGATATACGCGCCAATAACCCCCATAAAGGCCAAAATGGCGCCGCAAACCAAAAACAGCAGCGCAAGAACCCAGGGGAACAGCGAAAAACCGTTGACAATCTGCACCACGAGCAGGGCGATCATGGACGCCATCGTCAAGCCGATCACGCCGCCGCCGGCGAAAAACGCCATCGTCAGCGGCTTGCTGGAATAGCCGATGATGCCGTCCGCCGCGAGTTTGAGCATCTTCTTCAGGGTGTACTTCGTCTTCCCTGCCGCGCGCTCGTGGCGAACGTACTCCACCGGGCACTGGGCAAAACCCGTCCAGGCGGAAAGGCCGCGGAGGAAGCGGTTATGCTCCCGCATGCTGCCCATCGCGTCCGCCACCCGCCGGTCCAAAAGGCGGAAATCGCCGGTGTCCAGCGGAATCGCGGTGCCGGACATGGACTTCAACAGCCGGTAATACAAAAAGGCGGTGAACTTTTTGAAGGCGGTCTCCCCTTCCCGCTTCTTGCGCTTGCCGTAGACGACGTCAAACCCTTCCTTCCATTTTTCCACCATTTGGGGAATGACCTCCGGCGGGTCCTGAAGGTCCGCGTCGATCACCACCAGGGCGTCTCCCTCTGCGGCGTCCATGCCCGCGGTGACCGCGAGCTGATGGCCGAAGTTCCTGGCGAAGCGCAGTCCGCGGATACGGCTGTTTTTCTTGCTTTCTTCCTCGATCACCTGCCAGGTGGCATCCCGGCTTCCGTCGTCCACCAGAATGATCTCATAATCGCAACCCAAAGACGCCAAAACGGCATCCATCCGTTCGCAGAACAAAGGCAGCACTTCCTGCTCATTGTAGGCGGGGACCACCGCCGACAGTTTTCTCAGCTCGCGCTTCATCGTTGCCTCCAATATGCGCCATATATGCTCGTTGTGTTAGCCATTCCCAAAACGCTCTTCCTTAAAACGCCAAACAGAGATATGACCCGCAGCGGCGGGCCATACTCCATATCATCAGCGATTTGACGCTAGTTTTCCAGGTTTCAGAATACCAACTGGACGCCGGCTTCTTCACAGGCTTTGACAATATCCTCGGGGGGCTGAACGTCGGTCACGAGGATCTCAATATCAGAAAGCTGGGCAAAGGTGGTGGGCAAACTGCGGCCGATCTTGCTGTTGTCCACCAACATGATGGTCCTTCTGGCGCGGCTGATGACGGCGCGCTTGACTTCGCAATCGGTATAGGAACCGCTGGTGAAGCCGTAGTCGAGGGAGAAGCCCGAAGTGGCCATGACGGCGGTATCGATATTGACGGTGTCAAGGTAGGCGAGTGCCTGGGCGCCGCCGCAGGAAAGGGTATTGTGGTTCAAGTGGCCGCCGAGCAGGGTCACGGAGTACTTGGGGTTTTTCGTCAGCTCCAGAGCGGTGTTGACGCCGCTGGTGAGCACGGAACAATGCAGGTCCGGCAACTGCTTGGCAAAAAACATGGTGGTGCTGCCGGAATCGATGTATAATGAACAGGAAAGGTCGATCAGCTCGACAGCCTTCCTGGCAATATCCATCTTGGATGCGGTGTGATCCATCACGCGCTGGCTGTAACGCCCGTCGATATATCCGCCGAGGCGGTCGATGGAGACGGCTCCGCCGCGGGTGCGCTTGACGATACCTTGTTCTTCAAGGTGGATGAGGTCCCTGCGCAGCGTCATCATCGAGCAGTCAGGGAACATCTCTTGCAGCTCCAGCAGAGTCACTTCACCCTTTGCCTCTACATAGTGGCGGATGTCCTCTCTGCGTGCGATTTTCATATCTGATAACCTCCAACAGTTGAAATTACATTTGCTTTAAAGAAGAATATCACCTTTTTATGAAATTTTCAACACTTTGTTCGTGAAATTCCGATTTTCGCTAAAAATATGCTATCATATTTTCAAGTTTATAATTAGTGGCGCAAAACCTTCTAAAAAGCCGCTGACGGGATCCGTATTTCCAGTTATTGGCTTCCGATTTACAATAATACGTCCAGACCCGCCTTTTCAAAGTTCCTGGCTAACTCCACCTTTTGGGCGTGGCTGAGCTTTTTTAATGCGGCCTCCCTTTTCATCGCGTCGCTCAGGCTTTGGAATTCTTCATAATACACCAGCCTGACCGGTCGCCTGGAGCGGGTGTACTTCGCTCCTGCTCCCGCGTTGTGCGCGTCGATCCTCTTTTTCATATTGACAGCGCTGCCGGAATAATAACTTCCGTCCGCGCAGCGAACCATATAGGCAAACGGCATCACTCGACCACCTTTAAGAAATGAGATGAATATGAAACGCATACAACTGCTTGCAACAGGGGGAACCATCGCCTCTGTCCCCTCCCCTGACGGCTATTCCCCCGGCATGAGCGGCGAAGAGCTGCTTGCCGGCCTCGGGGATTTTTGCGGCGACTGCGCCCTTTCCGCCCGGGACATCCTCTCTTTGGACAGCTCGAACATCCAGCCGGAAGAATGGACCTTCATCGCTGCGGAAGTGTACGACGCCCTGCGCGAAAATGACGGCGTAGTCATCACCCACGGCACGGACACCCTCGCCTACACAGCGGCCATGCTTTCCTTTATGCTCCGGGGGCTGAAAAAGCCCGTGGTGCTCACCGGATCCCAATTGCCCATGAAGAATCCGCTGACGGACGCGAGAACGAACCTCATCTCCGCGGTCCTGACCGCCCAGGCGGGCATTCCCGGGGTTTACGTCGTCTTTAATCGGAAGATCATCAACGGCGCCCGGGCTGTGAAGGTGCGTTCCACGGGATTCGACGCGTTTGAGAGCATCAACGCCCCCTTGGCGGGAACCATCAGCACCAGCGGCGTCAGTCTTTCCAATCCCCAGCCCATCACCGGGACCCCCAGCCTGGAGAACGACCTCGTCAGCGACGTTTTTCTGCTGAAGGCCATTCCGGGAACCAGGCCGGAACTCTTCGACGCGCTGCTGGACCTTCAATACAAAGGCGTGGTGGTGGAGGCCTTCGGCGTCGGCGGGCTGCACTACCTGCGGCGCAACCTAGCCGAAAAGCTGAACCTGCTTGCAAAAAGCGGCATCCCCGTAGTAGTCACCAGCCAGTGCCTGTACGACTTCGCCGATCTATCCATCTACGAGGTGGGGCGCAAGGTCTCCCACGAGGGCGTGATCAACGGCTATGACATGACCGCAGAGGCGGCAGTCACCAAGCTGATGTGGGCCCTTGCGCGGACAAATTCCATCGAGGAGCTTCACCGCCTGATGGTGCATCCGCTCTGCGGCGAAATCAGCATTCCGATACAATAAGGAAAAAGCAGCGGGGCAACCCAACCGGCGGCCCCGCAATCCGGGTTGTCAAATCGCATGTCAGACCATATTCAGGCTCTCGAGATACATTTGGCGCACTTCTTCTTCGGTGAATTTGTGGGGGTTCTCCCTGGCCATGATGCCGGAAAGGCTCACTTCCATGATCTTTTCAACGTCTGCCATGGTATAGGTGTTCTTGTCCTCCAGAAGAGCGCCGATATAGCCCTTGAGATCGTCGGGGGAAGACAGTCCTAGGATGCCCAGCACCTCGTCGATCTTTTCCTTTGCCTCTGCATAATTCAGCTTGACGAAGGCAGCCATGGGCAGTCCCACCGCAAGGCCGTGCTGCACGCCGTAGAGGGCGGTCAGCGGATAGCTGGCGACATGCAGGCCGATGGTGCGCTCCTGGGCGATCACGATTCCGGCGTACATCACGTTCATCAAGAGTCTTTCCCGGGTTTTGTCATCCAAGGAATCGCCAAGCAGCGCGTCGTAGCACTCGGCAAAGCCGCGGAACACCTCCCTTGCGAAGAACGCGCCCATGGTGGAGCAGGACGGCTTCAAAAAGCCCTCCAGCGCGTGGGCAAACGCGTCCACCGCGGTGTTTCTGGCGAGGTGCATCGGCAGCTTTTCGGTATAGGCAGCGTCCAAAAAAGCCAGTTTGGCGTGGAGTTCGGGGGTGCCGAAGCTCTTTTTATTCCTGCCGCCGTCCACGGTCAGCACGCTGTTGTAGGACATTTCAGAGCCCGTACCCGCGGTGGTGGGGATCAGCACCAGCGGCAGCGGACGGTTGGGATAAATGTTTTTGAACAGTTCCGCAGCGGGGTAATCGTTGGTCGCCAGCACGGACGCGGCCTTGGCGCAGTCCATGGGAGAGCCGCCCCCCACGCCGATGACGAGGTCACAGCCGCTGTTTCTGGCGAACTCGCCCAGATCGTCCACCATCTTTAGGCTGGGGTTGTTTTCGCACCTGTCATAAATGGCGTAACCCATCCCCTCTTTTTCAAGGGCGGCGATCACGTCCTGCCTGGAGCCGTTCCTTGCAGAGGAAGGCGTGGTGACGATCAAAGCTTTGGTTCCAAGGGCGGCAATCAGCGATGAATGCTCGATGACGCAGCCCTTGCCGTAAACCACCTTAACGGGGCAATAGAACACGTTGGCCATATCTAACACCTTTCATGCATATCATCTGCAGTGCACAGTTTTTTCAAATATACATGATTATATCACAGTATGTTCTGCTTGAACACCGCAGTCTGTCCTAATTTTTTCCTTTGCCCTCTGGTCGGCGGAAAGCAGGGCGTATTCCCTGTGGGCGGCTTCCATTTCGTAAACCGCGTAATCGACGGCCGCATCGTCCCGCGCATGGGCGAAAGCCATCAGGGCTGCCTGATATCGCTTCAGCGCTTTTTGCGCGTCCTGTCCTTGCTGTGTTTTTTCCTCTTTTTTGAAAAATCGCACAGTATTTCACCTCGTGCCCATTATTCCCCTGTCATCGCGTGCGCAAACTTGATTTGTACACTTGGGTATATTATCATGTACGCAAAGTACAGGAGGTCTCTCAATGGTAAACGTTTTCGATAGAAGATTTGCATTCATTTTTGATCTGGATGGCGTTCTGGTCGACAGCATGGAGAACTATTACCTCTCATTCAAACAGGTGTTCCTCGACCGCTTCGGTGTTGAGGTGGAGCGGGATTACTATCTCGCCATGGCTGGGATGTCCGAGATCGGGCAGATTGACGCGATCTGCGAGCGCTTTCACATTGCGGCGGACAAGGAAGATCTGCTCAACGCCATCCACGATTATTACCTTTCCATCATGCATAGCGGAAAGCCCATCCTCTGCAACATCCAGCTTCTGAAGCTGCTGATGGACAACGGCTTTCCCGTGGCCATCGCCAGCGGCAGCAGCATGGACGTCATCCAGGCCTGCCTGAAGGCCTGCGGGATCGAGGGGGTGCAAACCATCGTTTCCATCGACGATGTCACCAACTGCAAGCCCCACCCCGAAGCGTTCCTGCTTGCGGCAAAGAAGCTCGGCTTTGATCCGAAGGACTGCGTGGTGATCGAGGATTCCGATGTGGGCGAACAGGCGGCAAAGGCCGCCAACATGCGCCTGCTCCGTTTTTATGACACTCGGGAATAGCCCTTTCTTTCGGGCTATTCCCCTTTTTTTTGATCAGTATTTGATCAGTATAAGAAAACCAACCCAAAAATTTTTAATTTGGGGGGTGACAAACCCTCACGCGTGTGCTATAATTCTTTTTGTCGCGCGGGAGTAGCTCATTTGGTAGAGCGCCGCCTTGCCAAGGCGGAGGTAGCGGGTTCGAACCCCGTCTTCCGCTCCACTTGGGCGATTAGCTCAGTTGGTAGAGCACCTGACTCTTAATCAGGGTGTCCCGGGTTCGAGTCCCTGATCGCCCACCATAACAGAAAAGCTCCAAACTATAAAGTTTGGGGCTTTTTTGTTTCATTTTTGTGTTCATAATTCCCGTCAATACACGTTTCGCCTTCTTTTCGCCTCCTCACAAAAATTGATTTAGCACTTTGCGCTGGCATTGGAGGCAAATCAAAACCAGACGTCCCGCATCCTGCGGTGTGCCCGCTCCAGAAGATTTATGCTGTAACCATTGCCCCGCGGGGCTCTCCTGTCTGTCTCCATCCGGTCCGAAATTTCATTCCCGGCCGTCCGCCATGCCGGGCGTTTCGCTTTTTTCTCCGAATCAAAATTGATTTTTTTGTAGAAAGCTGTCTGCTCTTTTTCATTTGCCGGGGTCAAGGCGCGGACGAATCCCACCATTGAGCAGTTGCATCGCCTTTCGAGTTGTTTTCAGATGCATATTGCCATTCTCTTTCATTGCAACGTATAATCAGGGTGACAAAAATGTGTCAAACCTTTGTTCAACTTCGGTTTTCAAATCTGTGCCAACTCAGTTTTCAAATCAAGCGATTTTTACTTGATTGAAATAAAAAAGAATGGAGGCTCAACCGTGCAATGAGGGTATTCAAAACGATTTCCCTGGTGCTTTGCTGCATTTTCCTGCTCGCAGCATGCAGCAATGCCACCACAGCCGACCAACCCGAACCTGAAGTAACACCAGCACCGACCGAGGCCGCCGCAACCCCTGTGCCCCAGGAAGCGGAATCCACCCCGGAACCCGAACCGGAGAGGGTGATCGAGTACCCCGGTCATGAATGGCTCCTGGACCATTTTGACTACTGGGACCAGATCGCCGAGGAGTATGCGCCGGAAATCCGCACCCTGTCCAACGGAATCAAGGTCCAGCGCACCCCCACGGAATACGATATTTACGGCTGGATGCGCCAGAGCAACACGATTTCCTATAACACCTATTGGCTGGATGCGGACAACCGCGGTTGCGGCGCCTGCCACGAAAGCCTGGACGACCTGATCAAGAATTCCAAATACGCCCACCCGGCGTTCTGGAACGAGCCGATGGGCGTGTATACCACCGTCCAGCAGTGCCTGATCTGCCACACCTACGCACCGGGCTACATCGCCAAGCAGTACGATTTCGGTACGCTGATCCACGGCATCCACTACCGCACCAACTCCGGTTTTGACGGCAACTGCATGCAGTGCCACAACATGACGGCAGACGGCCAGGGCACCCAGCTTTGGGATCTCGTCAAGTACGACAAGCTGCTGGGCATCGTCGAAGTGGAAAACGTGCAGGGCGATTTCAGCTTCACCCAGGACAAGGTTCAGACCCTGGACGAAGTCTTCTCCTATGACTGGATGCACTCCTATTATGACAATATGCGTCACGCCATGGGAGTCAACGGCGCGAACATCACCCCTCCTCAGGAGATGTTTGACGAGTGGGAGATCACCGTCGATGGCAAGGTCAACAACCCCTATACCATCAAGCTCCCCGACCTGATCAAGGAAGCTGAAGCCGCAGGCGCCGTGGTGACCAAGATTTCCAAGATGGTCTGCGACTGGGTGGCCATCGGTGGCGGCGGTATCACCAACGTCGAGATCACTGGCATTCCCCTGACCTGGCTCATCGAAAAAGCGGGCGGCGCTTTGGATGGCGTCACCGGCGTCACCTTTACCCGCGTGGACGAAGGCAGCTTCCGCTGCGCTGCGAAAGACCGCTGGGACCGCGTGTTCCTCGTCTATAAAATCGGCGGCGAATACCTGGACGGCGGACGCGGCTGGCCCGTCATGAACTGGTATGAAGGCGTGGACGCCCAGTCCAACGTGAAGCAGATCGTCGGCTATCACGTCACCGACGAAGATATCGACTACGACTCCAGGATCCCCAACGGCTGGATCGATCAGAACGGCGAATATCAGAACAAGCCCAACGCCACCATCCTCGGCGTACCGGACGGTATGATTATCAAGACCGGCGAACCCTTCACCTTTGAAGGCTATGCGGACGCTTATGACGAAAAGATCGTCTCCATCGAATTCTCGATGGATATGGGCAAGACCTGGACCAAGTACGAGCTTGGGGACACCGATGTTTTCAAATGGGTGTACTGGTATTACACCTTTACGCCTGAGACCGACGGTTCTTATGTCCTGACTGTCCGGGCGACAACTGAAAGCGGTCTCGTCAACTCGATCCATCACAAGGTGATGGTTACCGCAAAGAGCGATTGGGAGGGCTGATTGACAATGAAAAAATCAACAGGCATCAAACTGCTTTCCGGCGTAACGGGCGCTGCTGCTCTCCTGAGCGGATGCGCAGCTTCCACGCCTGAATCCGCCGCCGCTCCTGAAATCAACGGCTCTGCTGTGGTCTCGCAAGCGGAGGAGGTCAATACCGTTGAAGCCGCCGGCCTCAGCATTGAAGCCCGGGATCAGGAGGTATTCGAAAAAGTTGCAAACGTTCAGGGAGAGTTCGCCTTCGACCAGAACGTCAATTCTCCGACGGATGAGGTTTTTAACCTTTTCGGAACCGCTTCTACTTATATGTGCGCCAAGCCGGGTTTTGCCTTCGACGAAGTCACCCGGGAGGAGTACTACATCAACATCGGCGGCAAGGTGAAGAAGTACTACACCATCAGCGCTGCGGAACTCGAGAAGCGGCGCGCCTCCGAGCGCAACATGGTCTGCTCCTGCGCCACCAGCGGAACCGTCGCCCAGGCTGCCGTAAAGGGCTTCAGCGTTGCGGATATTCTGGAATTGGCCGAGCTGGAGGATGGGGTCAACACCATTACCTTTAAGGACGACCAGGGCTACGGGTTGCCGCTGCCGCTGTCCTATGTTCTGGAAAGGGACGCCCTGCTGGTCTACCAGATCGGCGGCAAGGACCTGCCCGCGTCCCAGGGCGCACCGATGCAGGTGTGGATGCCCGGCACCGTCGCGAAGTACTTCACCCGCCGCGTGACGGAGATCGAGCTTACCCAGGAAGACAACGTGCCCGAAGTTCAGGGCGTGGACGAGGAGCACCGCGCCAAGGTCGGCATCGTCAACCGCTTTGAGAATTCCTTCAAAGTCGGTGACCAGATCCGGTTCGAGGGCTATGCGGATGACTGCGGCGTGCAGATCTCTGCTGTTGAGTTCTCTCTGGACGGCGGCGAGACCTGGACCGTATGCGACACGTCCTCTGCCTCAGCGGACAAATGGGTTTACTGGTATTTCAGCTATACCACGGAAAAGCCCGGCACCTTCAAGCTGGATGTGCGCGCCCGTACGGCGGATGGAAAGGTATCCCCGCTGTATTCCAGCGTCGTGTTCACCGTTGTGGACGATTCCTCGCTGTAATCACTGCGTTACAAGCAATCGAACCCCGACGCCATCGTCGGGGTTCGCCCTTTTGGAAGCATCCCTCCTTCCTTCTTCCTGGGCGGAGCTTATGCGCAAAGGCAAGTTGGACGGATGAAGAAAGACCACGGGGCTTACGCTCCGTGGTCTTTTTTGCTTAATTACTCTTGATTGTCCAGATAGTCGTTCAGCAACTTGAGAACTTCTGCTTCGTCCATGCCGTGGGCGGCGCAGGCTTCCCGGATGGATTCCATCTGGGAGACCGGGCATCCCAGGCAGGGCATTCCGCAGGAACTCAGAACCGACGCAACGCCGGGCTCCTGTTTCAGGACGTCTCCGATCATCATGTCCCCGGTGATTCTCTTCTCCTCAGTCTTGCCGAAGAAGAGCTCGATATCATCCTCAACAGTGCCGATGCCGGCGATGTTGAACTTCTCCACCAGAACCTTCGCGACATTGGGGGAAAGGAACGCCGGAAGCGTCGGGCCAAGGTGGATGTTCTTCACCCCGAGGTACAAGAGCGCCAGCAGGACGATAACCGCCTTTTGCTCGTACCAGGCGATGTTGTAGACGATGGGCAGGTCGTTGATATCCTCCAGACCGAAGACTTCCTTGAGTTTCAGGGCGATGACCGCCAGCGAATAGGAGTCGTTGCACTGCCCGGCATCCAGCACCCTGGGAATTCCGCCGATTTCGCCAAGGTTCAGCTTGTTGTATCTGTACTTCGCGCAGCCGGCGGTCAGGATGACCGCGTCCTTCGGAAGCGCCTTGGCAAAGTCGGTGTAGTAACTCCTTGCTTTGACCCTGCCGTCGCAGCCCGCCATGACCACGAACTTCTTGATGGCGCCGGATTTCACCGCCTCCACCACGGCGTCCGCGAGCTTCATCACCTGATTGTGGGCAAACCCGCCGACGATGCTTCCTGTCTCGATCTCCTTGGGGGGTGCGCAGCGCTTCGCGTGTTCGATGATCCGGGAAAAGTCCTTTTCTTCCCCGATGTCCCCCGGAATGTGCACACAACCGGGATAACCCGCCGCGCCGGTGGTATATAGGCGGTCCTTGTAACTGTCTTTTGGGGGAACGATGCAGTTCGTCGTCATCAGGATGGGGCCGTTGAAGCTCTCGAACTCCTCCCGCTGCTTCCACCAGGCATTGCCATAATTGCCGACAAAATGGGGGTATTTCTTAAAGGCGGGGTAGTAGTTCGCGGGAAGCATCTCGGAATGGGTATACACGTCCACCCCGGTGCCTTCGGTCTGCTGGAGCAGCATCTCCATGTCCCGCAGGTCATGGCCGGAAATCAGGATACCCGGGCGGTTGCCCACGCCGATGTTGACGACGGTCATTTCCGGATCGCCGTAGGCTTGGGTGTTGGCCTTGTCCAGTAGCGCCATGCCGTTGACGCCGTATTTTCCCGTTTCCAGCGTCAGTTCCACAAGGTCGTCCGCGCTCAGGGAATCGTCCAGGGTCTTTGCCAGCGCGCTCTGGATGAAAGCGTCCAGCTCCTCATCGTCCTGCAGCAGGACGTTGGCATGCTTGCTGTAAGCCGAAAGGCCTTTCAGGCCGTAGGTGATCAGTTCGCGCAGGCTGCGAATGTCCTCATCCTTGGTGGAAAGCACGCCGACCTCCGCCGCCTTCTTGGCAAAATCCCGAACGTCAAAAGATTCCCACAGCGCGGCTTTTGGCAGCTTCGCATCATCCTTCACCTGCGCCAGCAGCTCTTTTTTGATCTTCAGCGTCTCAAGGATGCGTTGGGTGATCGCCTCTTCGTCAAAATTGGCGTTGGTGATGGTCATGAAAAGATTTTCGGTGATCAGATGGTTGACTTTTTGGTCGATTTCCTCTCCCTGGGCGCGCAGGCGGGTGGTTACCGCAGAAAGGCCCTTGGTCACATAGATCAGCAGATCCTGCATTGCCGCAACTTCGGGGCTTTTTCCGCACACGCCAAACCGGGTGCAGCCTGTGCATCCCGCGGCCTCCTGGCACTGATAGCAAAACATCTTGTTTTCCATATTGCGCTCCTTTTCATACGCTTTGGTGCGTTGATCTCTCTTTATGCCCATCATATCAGGTGCGGAGCGAAAATTGCGTAACATTTGTTACGCAAAATCCAGTTTTACAATAGATCCTGCAAGCCATTCTGATCCACAATTGAGATCTTTTTCCCCGAGATGCGTATCATCCCCTCCTCCTTCATTTTCATCAGCTCTCTGGACAAGGACGGTCGCGCCACGTTCAAAAAATCCGCCAATTCCTCCCGGTTCATTCCCAGGGTTACGGTCCCGTCTACCGCTGCATTTTGGATCAAGACCCGGGCGATTTTTTGCCGCAGGGTGGATCCGGAGATGATCTGCAGCTTTTGGTTCAGATAGTACGCCTTCTTGGACAGGATGGACAGCATGTTGGAAATCAGCTTCGTATGATAGCCGCAGCTTTTCACGCAGTTTTGGTAAAGGAATTGCTTGGGCATCTGCAGTACTTTTGCAGAAGTGGCCGCTTGGGCGTAATTCTCATATGTCTTTTTGTCAAGAAACAGGAAAACCTCTCCGAACAGTTCCCCCGGCCGGGAAAACGTGGCGAGAATGTTCCGCCTTCCGCAGACGGAGTCGCTGCATACCGCTACGGAACCCTCCAACAGGACATACAGTTTGGACGGAATATCCTGCTGGAAGAAGATGATCTGATCCTTTTCATAGGAAACGATTTCGGATCCGCTGCATTTGAGGCAGCTTTGGATTTCCGCATCGGTCATTCCGGAAAACAGGGGGCTTTTTCTCATCAGGTGGAACATCTTCCATCTCCTTTGGCTGTTGCAGGGGATCGCGGCGAATCAAGTCGATTTTTGGACTATTATAGCATTGAATTGTTCACCCAGGCAAGGAAAAGAAAAGCGGGAAGCCGATCGGGCATTCCCGCTTTTTTGATGGGAAAACGGCGGACTTGCGCCGTTTCCCCGCCTGTGATGACAGTTACCGGATGACGGTGAACTTTCCGATGATGGGAAGGGGTTTCATCTGCCCACCCGCGGCGTTGATGATGCCGATGACGCACAACGCCAGCACCAGCAGCCACGCAAGCCCCAGAATCGTCGTAAGCACGTTCCACAGGCCCCAAGCGCCGGTGTTGAGCAGGATTGACGTTAGGATCGACATCAGAATCCAGTAGACCACGCCGAACGCCAAGGATGCGATGAAGAGCAACGTGCCCTGGTTGGTGTGGTACTTGACGAAGGGCGACGTGTTGTGCGCCCCGGTCAGCAGGGGAATGAAGAAGAGGATGTAGGCCAAGATCGCCATCGTTTTGTTTTCCTGCGCGTCCCTATCAGCGGACGAAGCCTGCATGACGGGCGGGCGATAAGAAGCCGATTGATTCTGCTGCTGCGCAGAACCCTCATCGACAGCCTTGCCGCAAGACGGGCAGAATTTTTCCCCCGCCTTGATCTGCCCTCCACAATTTCCACAAAATGCCATAGATGATTCCTCCTAAAGATCTTATTTTTTGCCGCGGCTCGCCTTGCAGCTGCGGTTGGGCAACCTGTAACATCCTTATTGTGCTGTTCTGCCAGCTCCCTGGGCTTTCTGCCTTGCGCCGGGCAGGGCAGAAACTTTCTGAAAGCGTCCGGCAGCCGATCATTCCTTGCCCAAATGCGCGATCATCCCCTGTTTCCAGCGCTCTGGCGAGGAATGGATCACCCGCCCCGCAAAGCAGCTGCGGACGAATCTCAAAGCTGCATTGCGCTTGATCGCCATGGCATAGTCGGCATATTCGGGCCTTTTGAGTTCATCGTCCTTCAAGCGGATGACCTCCCGCTTGAAGGCGATGGCTTCCAGCGCCCGGTTGAACGCCCGGGAAAACGCGTCGAAGTCCCCCTGAAAGCGATAGATAAATGTAGCGGCGGACTCATCCTCCGCTACGGCGAACTCCACCGCCGCAACGCCGCCCCTCCCGCCCGGGGCGATCATCCAAACCATGTTGGTCTCTTCGCCGTTTTCATCCGGCGCTGGTTCGACCTCGTCATCGGCTTCTTCGTTCGCAGTGTCCGTTCCGCCATGCTGTCCGAAGCGCCTCAGGATCCCAACGTAAATCTGATCCGGCGCGCAAAGGGTTTTCAGCACGGCGTAGCTTTCTGCCGACCGGCTCTCCTTCACCATTTTTTCCAGTTCCCGCACAAAAGAAGGGGCGATGGAAGCCAGTTCCCCCACCCTCGCCGCCACGCCTTCGAGCATCAGCTTCGCGATGGCCGAAGCCTGGGCGATTCCCAAGGACGGATCCAGAGCCTTAACATGATCCAGCGCTTTTTTGCTCAGGATTTTCAGCTGCTTTGCCAGCGTATCCTCAAAGGGCGCTGTGTCGTATCCCAGCTTGGAGAGCGTATAGCTTTCGCCGGTGTTAAGCCGCAGCGTCAGCTCAAAAGGCCCCTTCTCCACCGCCTTAACGAAACACAACGGAACTCTGCGGGCTTCCGTAGTCTGCGGCAGGACCAGCACACAGTCCCCGTATACTTCGATCAGCGCCGACCCTTTCGCCGTCACGCCGTTTTCCACATAGCGGTATTCGCCCTTTGCCTTGAAAAGGGGCCGTCCCTTAACAAACAGCGCTTTGCGCACCTTGTTGTTGTAGGCAGCGTAGAGCTCGTCATAAAAGGGTTCGCAGGCATTTCCCAGCCCGTTGATGGTGAGCGTCCCCGCTTCCGTCATGATGTGGACTGCGTAATTCCTGAGTTCAAAGGCGTTCACGTCTGCATACGGAATCTGGTGCGCTTCAAAGGGAGTGATCAGAGCCAGCCCGTTCTCTTCCACGCAAAGCGTAGCCTCACCGTTGAGCAGCGGAGAGCTTACCCGGCCGGTGTATTCCATTTCACGCCTCCTTCCTGCTGCGCGTTACCCCAGTTTGGTTCCGCAATTGCCGCAGAACTTGGTTCCCGGAGGGTTCTCCTCCCCGCAGCCGGGGCACTTGCCGGCGGCTTTGGGGGCTGCCATGGGGCTGCCGCAATTGTTGCAAAAGCGAACACCCTGGGCGTTCTTCGCGCCGCAGTTGGAGCAGGTGCTCAAATCCAGGGATGCCCCGCAGTTGCTGCAGAACTTGCCGGTTCCGGCGGGCTTGCCGCAGGTGGGGCAGGTCGTCGTCTTGCTTTCAATCCGTCCTTGCCAGACTTTTGCAGTCTCGCCGGCTTCGTCGATGTTTCGCCGCATGGCTTCCGCCCGGGCTTTGGCGACGTAAATCTCCTGCCTGGGCGCGCAGTCCACGCACAGGCCCTCGTCCTCGTTATGGCAGGCGTCGCAAACGTATTTATGGCAGGAATGGCAGCGGTGAAAATGCTGCTTGGATTCATTCTGCGCCCATTCAAAAGCCCTTTCGTGCTCCTTATGCCACTCGGGGCTCATGCCGTGAAACCGTTCCGAAAGGATGCTGCCCCCGCGTTCGGCGGCGTACCCGATGCTGGACAACCGCCCGCCCAACAGGCTGCCGATCAGACCTGCGCCTGCCGAAATCCCCCGGAGTCCCTTCCGTTTTTTATAGGTTTCCGATTCGATGAAGCTGGACTTGTATCCATCCTGGCAGTTGTCGCAATAAAAGGTGAACTGGAATCCGGCTTCGGTGGAATTGTCCTCATAATTTCTGGTGAATGACTTGAGCATCTAACATGGCCCTCCCCTTATTGCTTTTTCAACTTTTTTCCGCAAGCGGTGCACTTGGTGTTTTCAAAAAACTGCAATACGCCGCAACGCTTGTTGGCGCACTGGATCATCAACCCCGCGCCGCACTGCTCGCAGCGCTCATCCACAAAGGTCTGCTTTCCGCAGGCGGGGCAGAACACGTGCAATGGGCGGCCGCATCCCGCGCAAACCAGCTGGCCCTTTTCGATGGAGCGCAGACAGGTTGGGCAAAGGTACCCGAAAGGGCTTCGGCTTCCGCACTTGGGGCAAAGCCGCACATCCCTGTCAATGAAGTTCCCGCAGTGAACGCAGGGCTGCTTGTGTGTCGCCATCGTTATCCCTCCTGTTTCATGCCGCATTCGCCGCAAAAACGCGCTCCGGGCGCCAACGCCGCGCCGCAGCCGGCACAGTGCGATTTTTGCGCCCCGCCCAGTTTGGTTCCGCATTCCTGGCAGAACTTCGTGCCCTGCGGGTTCTGGCAATCGCAGTTGGGGCATCTGGTTTCCGCTTCTGCGGCGGCCTGGGCTTCTTTTCGCGCTTTGCATTCTTCGTTCAGCGCGGCCAGCTCTTCCCGGGCGGAGGCGATATTGTTTTGAATGAGTCGCAACTTCTCGGCCTGAGGCCAGGCCGACGGGTCCGCTTCAAAGGCCTGCCGCCCGATTTGTGCGAACAGCTCGTTTTCCTGGCTTTCCAGGTCGGAAATCTCGCTCTGCAAGTTGAGCAGCTTCACATCCGGGTCATCCTGAGGCATAAACCCCGAAAGGCCCTTCATCAGCTGACCCAGTCCCCCAAAAAGATCCTTTGCCATTGGAACTCTCCTCGCTATTTTTGTCTGGCCCTCGGCTCGCAACCGTCGCAGGCCATTTCATCTTCATTATAGTGCTTGTCGCATACCCATTTCCCGCATTGACAGCAGCGGTTGAAATACTTCCTCGCCTCATTTGCCGCAAGCCTGAAGGCTTCGTTCGCGGAGGAGGCGCTGATCCTGCCGGAAGTATGGCCGTCATTGCACAGACCGCAAAAAAACTGAAAGCGGAAATAACCGTCCTCGCTGGACATGATGTAGTTGGCCGTAAATTCCCGTTTCACAAGCGCCCACATCCCGTTCCATTTCTGTTTGCGCTGCATGATCGAGTCCGGCGCCAGCAGGCACAGAAACTCGCCGCAGGGGTGTTGTTTGTATTTGTCTCATTTATTGTTGTGTTTGTCTCATTTTTTCCAATATTGATTCACACAGCCAATGAAAATACGATATGATAGAATGACCTGTTCACATTGGCAAAGTCGCGTTGTGCGTCATGTTTTCTCCATAATCAGCATAGTTTCTTTTCGCGTAGATGTAATCACCCCAAAAGGGTGATTTTGCCAGGATTAGCGCAATGCGGGCAGTTTTTGGGGTGATTGTTCTCAAAAACGTGGCATCCTACCTTGCGCAGGCTGCGGAGGCACCCATGAAAAAGCCGGTCGTGAAGTTACTCGTACTCCTTCTTCTCTTTGACGCCCTGACGGGGTGCGGCGCCCACACCTATGGACTTGATCCGAACAATCCCATAACCATTACCATGTGGCACAATTACGGCGGTCAGATGAAAGACACCATGGACGCCCTGATCACCGAGTTCAACAACACGGTGGGACGGGACCGCGGAATCGCAATCAACGTGACTTCGATTCAAGCGTCGAAGGATCAGAACGAAAAGCTCGCCATGATCGCCCGGGGCGACCCTGGGGCGCCGGAAATGCCGGATATCGCCACTGCTTATCCTTCCATGGCTTTGCTTTTAAGGGAAGCCGGGCTTCTCGCCCCGCTGGACGATTATTTCACTGAGCAGGAGCTTTCCGATTATGTGGATACCTTTGTCGCCGAAGGGAGGCTGCCGGACGGGAAGCTGTACGTCTTTCCCATCTCCAAATCCACCGAAGCGCTCTTTGTGAACAAAACCCTGTTTGACCGTTTTTCCCAAGCCACCGGCGTGACGATGGAGAGCCTGTCTACCTTTGAGGGGATTGCCCGCGCCGCGGCACAATATTACGCATGGACGGACGCGCAAACCCCCGACGTTCCCAACGACGGAAAGACCTTTTTTACCGCCGATTCCTGGTTCAACATCGCCCAAGTGGGCAGCGCACAGCTTGGCGAAGAAATCGTCGCGGGGCTGGACAAGCTGAACACAGATTCTGCGGCTTTTCAAAAAGTTTGGGATTTTTCCGTCCTGCCCGCCCTGAATGGCGCGTACGCTGTGGTGGACGGCTATTCCTCCGACCTTTCGCGAACGGGGGAAATCATCTGTTCCATCGGGTCCACAGCAGGCATCCTCTTTTACGGGGACAGCATCACGTATCCGGACAATACGAAGGAATCCGTGGAGTATTCGGTGCTGCCCTATCCCGTCTTTGAAGGGGGCAAGAAAATCGCACTCCAGCGGGGGGCGGGAATGATCGTCGCCAAATCCAGTCCGCAAAAGGAGTACGCGGCCACGCTATTTTTGAAGTGGTTCACAAGCCCAAAGCAAAACATGCGGTTTGTTTCGTCCACTGGCTATTTGCCGGTCACCAGGGAAGCGTATGAGCAGCACCTGACCGAAGATTCTCCAGCCGTGGACAATCCGTCCGTCCAAAGGCTGCTCAAGACCGCGACGCTGATGCACAAAGAGTACGCTTTTGTCGTCGCTCCCCAAACCGAATCCTTCTCCTCCCTTTCCGAGGCGTACGAAAAGGGCATCCGGCAGGCGATGAGGGATGGGCGGCAGAAGGTGCTAAACGGCGCGGATGCCGCCGCGGTGAGTGGCGAATTGTTCAGCGGGTTTATACGCTGACAGCGCAGGGTTGACAGTGGGAAGAAGGCAGGATCGAATATGAAGCAACAGCTGGACAGGCTCAAAGCGTTGTTCCACGAGGCGTTTTCGGGCGGGTATGGTTTCTCGTTGCGACTGCGCCTCTTTTTCTTCCTCATCCTTTTTCTTTCTGCCATCATGCTGACGCTGCTGCTCATCCTGTTTTCCACCGGCGTGTTTTCCATCGGGCTGACGGAAAGCCGCATCTTTCTGGATAACGAACTGAACCATGTTGTGGAAAACGCAAAAAACAGCTTTGGGACATTGTCTGTGGAAGGGGTCGCACTGTCCCAGAAGATCAGCAGCCAAATCGAGGCTGAATTGAACAATAACGGCGTTTCCGCCGCTGAGCTAAAACAGCATCCAAAGCTTTTGGAAGAGGTGCTTCGAAGCTGCCTCGATCCTTTGCTCGCCACTTTGGAAAAAAACGCAGCCAGCGCAGTCTTTGTCATACTCGACGCAACGGTGAACCCATCCCTTCCCGGCGCCGAAGGCTCCCGGGCGGGGCTTTTCCTGCGCAATATGGAGCCCAACGCCGTCAACCGCACCAATCCTTCCATTCATTATATGAGGGGGCCGATCGCCCTCGCCCGGGAACGCGGGATCCGGGTTCTTCCCCAGTGGGACATGGAATTTTCCGTTCAGCCGGACGACTTTTTTCACACAACCCTCAAAGGCGCACACCAGGGACTGGATCTTTCCCGCATGTATTACTGGAACCCCAAATCCGTGCTACACGGCGATTATGAGGAAGCGATGCTCCTTTGCGTCCCCATGCTCGCTTCAGACGGGTCGGTGCTGGGCGTTTGCGGCTTTGAAGTCAACTCCATGCTGTTCAAGCTGCAAAGCGCTCCCTACGCCTCCACGCACAGTCGGGTTTTCTCCCTGCTTGCGCCGATGGAGGGCGATGCGCTGGATGTGTCCAAAGCCATGCTTGCCGGCTTCTATGACGAAACTCAAAGTGCGTCAAACAGCACGCTGACCGCAGTATCCCACAACAGCGGCATGACGACCTTCGCCACGCCCGGCGGGCTTCGCTTCTGCGGTTTGCATCGGGAAATCAGTCTTTACCCCAAAGACGCGGTGCACGGCGAACGCTGGGCAATCGCCGTCATGATGCCGGAAAGCGATCTGAACGTCCATGCAATGCGCAGGAACATTCCCATCCTGCTTTTGCTCGCCACCCTTTTGACGATGAGCGTCCTCGCGGCCTCGCTGATCAGCAACCGCTATCTCGCCCCCGTTCTTCAAAGCATCGACATGGTCAAAACCCAGAATCCTTCCGCGTACACAAAGACGAATATCAAAGAGATCGACGACCTGTTTGCCTTTTTGGCGGAAAAGGATGCCGCAAACAACGAACGGTCAAAATCCGAAAGCTTAGGCGTTGATGCTCCGCGCCCGAAACCCGACCCCGACGCGGAAGCGATGTTTTTGGAGTTTTCCAAAAAATACGAAACCCTTTCCCGGGCAGAGAAAGCGGTGTTCAATCTGTATGCGCAGGGTTACGACGCCCAGGAGATCACCCAGATTCTTTGCCTTTCCATCAACACGATCAAAACTCACAACAAGCGCATCTATTGGAAGCTGGGGGTCAACTCGCGCAAGGAACTGATGGGCTATTTGCGCAAAATGCGGGAACAGGGATTTGACTTACAGGTTGATGCCTGATTTTCAGATGCTCCCCTCCACCCTCCTTTGATTTGGTTCTGGTTGACGCCTTGGCGGGGGATGTCATCGCTTCCACACAAAACAACGGCAGATTCCAAGGGAATCCCTGGAATCTGCCGCTTTTTCGATTGCGGGAACAGGCCGGAATCAGAATACGCGGATGGCGATCTCTGCGGGATCGTTCAGATAGGTCTCCATCTCGTCGTCCAGCCTGAGCATGGTGAGGGAGGAGCCCTGCATCTCCAGGCTGGTGCAGTAGTTGCCCACGTAGTTCTTGACGATGGTCAGGCCCTTATCCGCGCACTTCTTCGCAACGATGCCATAGAGGAGATACAGCTCGCTGATGGGGGTGCCGCCCATGCCGTTGACCATCACAGCCACCCGATCGCCGGAAGCAAAGGGCAGGTCCTCATAGATGGCGGTGAACAATTCGTCCACGATCTCGTCGGCGGGCTTGAACTTGTCGCGCCTGCGGCCGGGCTCGCCGTGGATACCGATGCCAATCTCGATCTCGTCATCTGCCAGGGTGAAGATCGGGGTGCCCTTTGCGGGCGGGATGCAGCCGGTCAGCGCCATGCCCATGGAGCGGACGTTGGCATTGACCTTCTTGCCAACCTCGACGACCTCTTCCAGGGTCTTCCTGCGCTCTGCGGCTGCGGCGCAGCACTTGATCACAAAGAAGTTGCCCGCCACGCCGCGGCGGCCAACGGTGTAGGTGCTGTTTTGCACGGATACGTCATCGTCCACGATGACGGTGCCGATCTTGATGCCCTCGGCTTCCGCCATCTCGCGGCCCATATCCCAGCTCATGCGGTCGCCCTGGTAGTTGTTGATGATGTGGAGTACGCCTGCGTCGTTGGCGATCAGCTTGGTGCATTCATAAACGTAGTCCATGGGAGGCGCGGCAAACACGTTGCCGGGGCAGGCGGCGTCCAACATGCCCTTGCCAACGCACATGATGTGCGCAGGCTCGTGACCGGACCCGGAGCCTTGCATGATGGCGACCTTGTCCGCGGGGATGTCGTTCCGGGCGAGGATGTTGAACTCCGGCTTGTAAATATACTTGCCGGGATTGGCCAGGTAGACGCCCTCGATCATTTCCTTTACGAAGGTTGCGGGATCGTTCAGGAATTTCTTCATGATGCGCTCCTTTCAGTACTGTGATGGCTTAAGTGAACGTGTCATCGTTGACCCGTTTATGAGACGCAGGTTTTCTTCCCCAGAACGCCTGCCAGGTTGTTTCTGGGGCAGGATTATTTTGATGCGCTGGACTATTGCAGCGCCGCAGCGATGGCCTTCATCATCTCGCCCACGGCCACAATTCCGGGATCATAGGTTCCTGCGCTGCGCTCGCCTGTAAAGGACTGGCGCCCCCGCATCGCCACCCAGGGCTTGGAGATCTCCCGCATTTCATAGGCCGCGTCTGCAGCCTTTTTCAGCGTGGTCGCCATATCGTCCCCGGCGGCGAGGGAAGCCTCGTTGCTCTTGACGATGGCATCCAGCGCGTCGAGCAGCGTCTTGTCCCCGAGCTTTGCGCCGCCCCGCTGCATGATGCCCTCGATGGCGGACTTGAGACCTTCGATCACTTCTTCCAATGTGGCTTCGGTCTTTCCGCGGAGCTTCATGCCCATGCGCATAAAAAGCGTGCCCCACACGGGACCCGAGCAGCCACCCACGTTCGCCGTGATGGCGGTGGCGCATTTGAGCAGCGTCGCGCCGATGGATGATTTGTCGAACTCGTCCCACCCTGCCAAGACGGCCCGAAAGCCTGTGGCAAGGGACGTGCCGAAGTCGCCGTCACCCATCACCCCATCCAACTCGGAAAACCACTGCTCGTTGTCAATGGCGACTTTCGCCATTGTCAGTACGACAGTTTCAGCCTGGGCCTGCGAGAATACTACCATGACGGATTTACCTCCCTCGTATGAGATCCGGCCCCTCTCATCTTTGGTATTGAACAGACGAGGCCTGGTGCCGGAATCTTTGGATAAACTATGTATATGAAATCTATATGAGATCTTACGGCTGGATTTGATAACGACTTTCTTCCATGCTTTGAAGGAATGCGCCTTTTGCTTGTACCTTCAGATAATTGCGAAAATTTTTCATAATATAACACTTTGATTATTTGTTAAATTATAGCACATTCATTTCTTTATAGTCAACCGATGTTTCTTTATTTTCGCGTGTATAAAAACTTTACTCATCGATCTGTCATTTTCAATGCACAGACGCCAAATACGAGCAATGTACTGACTCTGCCCGTCTGGCGAAACCAGGGATCCAAACGGCTCTTGCCATGGAAAGTAATACTCCAAAAAGCCCGTTGGCTTGGGATTTTGGTTCTTCCCTTATGGCCTGCCAAAGAATTCTCGTTAAAAAAAGAGGGGCCGTTTGGCCCCTCATCGGGTTGAGGTTAAAGTTTATTCAGCGGCTGCGTTCCTGCCCGCGATGCGGCCGAAGACGATGGTGTCAGCCAGCGCGTTGCCGCCCAGGCGGTTGGCGCCGTGGATACCACCGGTGACTTCACCGGCAGCGTACAGGCCGGGGATGATGTTGCCGCTTTCATCTAGCACATGGCAGTTCTCGTCGATGACCACGCCGCCCATGGTGTGGTGCACGGTGGGCACACGGGCTCCGGCGTAGAACGGGCCATTGTCAATGGGCGTGGAGAACAGGCTGCGTCCGAACTCGTCAACCTGGCCTTCCCTGTCGCCGCCCTTGGCATAGCGGTTGAACTCGTTCACGCTGGCGACCAGGTTCTCAGCGGGAACCCCGATCATGGCGGCCAGTTCCTCAAGGGTGTCGGCCTTGTAGGCTCGGCCGGCCTCTACGAGGGAGTTGACAGTCTCGCCGAAGTTGTTGAGTTCATCGCCGGTGGGATAGGTGTCGCTGTCCATGATGATGAACAACGTGCGATCCGTCTGTTCAAACAGCGCCAGAGTCATATCGTCGCGGCGGCCGCCCTCGTTGACGAAGCGCTTGCCTTCCTTGTTGACGAAGATACGGGTTTCGACATCGTGTTCGATGTTACCGGAAAGCGCACCGGTAACCGGATCGCCCAGGGGCAGCATCTGGATGTTGTGCATCTGGGTCACAGCGGCGCCCACGGCAGTCGCCATGAAGATACCGTCGCCGTTAATGGTGGGAGCGTTGGTGGAGAGAATGCTCTCGTCCAGGGTGGGCCACTTGTTGGTTTCGGCATTGTACTTCTGGCGCAGCTCAACGTTGCGGGAGAAGCCGCCGGTGGCCAGCACCACGCTGCTGCCCTTCGCGGTGATCTTGCTGCCGTCATTCGCGATGCAGTTCGCGCCAACGACCCTGCCGTTTTCCACGATCAGCTCTTTGGCAGTGGTGTTGTACACCATGGTGATGCCTTCGTTGTTGTCAACATAGGCCTGGTAGGTCTTGAAGAAGCCGGTGCCGACGGGATCGACGGGCTTGTGCGCACGGGGCCAGAGGCCGCCGGTCACTGTGAACTCGCCATCCAGGAATCCCATGCCCAGGGACTGAATCCACTCGATGCCGTCCCAGATGTTCTCGCAAAGGGTCCTGACCAGCTTCAGGTCGCCCTCGAAGTCACCGCCGCGCCAGGTCTGCAGGATATGCCAGTTGACGCTGTCAAACAGAGCGGTGGAGCCGGAGGCCAGATATGCGTCGTACTCCGCCTGAACGGCCTGGATCAGCGCGGCGTGATCATCGTTGATGGGGGTCTCGGAGAGGGCCTGTTTCAAGGAGTTGGCATAGCTGTCGGTCATCTGGGTCTTGGGAACGTAATCGTCGTTGCTGGCGTTGAGGGCGCCACCGGACATGATGGTGTTGCCACCCATGGCGCCAGACGCTTCGATGACGACGACGGTCTTGCCGGCCTGATGGGCGGTGACAGCGGCGGCCATTCCCGCGCCGCCGGCGCCCAGAACGACGACGTCCGCTTCATAGGTCTTGTCCTCGGCTTCGCCGGCCTCGACGGCAGCGCTCTTCAGCTTAGCCACCGCAGCATCGCCGCCTGCCTGCTTCACGCAATCCTCGACAGCCGTCAGGACCGCATTGGAAGAATAGGTGGCACCGGTGATGGCTTCCACAGCCAGGGACTGGTTTTCCACGATTGCGGCAGGGATGTCGTTCAAAGCGCCATCAGAGATTCCGGGGGTTTCGGAATGCTCCACAATCTCGATGGATGTGATGGCACTGTCCGAGAAGGTGACCTTCACGGTCACAAGGCCGTTGTTACCCTGCGCAGAGGCCGTGTACTCGCCCGCGGTAAAGATCGATGCTTCCGGGGTTCCCGGAGCTTCCGGAGTTCCTTCCGGAGCCGACGCGGTGCAGCCTACTGCCATGACTAGCAGAGAGAACACCAGCAACACAGACAGAAACTTTTTCATCGCTTCCTCCTTCACTGTTGTACATGGTGATTGGACGCATTGCGGCCAAATTTGGGCACCCCGCATGCATCCTTGCCACAATTATAGAATATATAGTGACTATAGGTTCAAGCACTTTTTTAACAAACTGCTATTTTATGGGGACCCATACTTCGACGAAGGGTTTGATTTCGGTCCTCGACGCGACCTCCACCAACAGCACAGTGCCCCAGGGCGTGCCGGTCACCTCGAACCCCCGGGAACGCGCATATTCCAGGGGCGCGGTGAACACTTGAGCCGGATTTTCGGGAAAATCGCTGTTCGCGGCGACGATGGTATGCAGGCTGGAGGTGGCGTTCAAGTGCCGCACCTGCAGTTCGAGAGGCAGTTGAAGCAGTTCCGCATTTTGGGGAGTCACGCTGTAACAAAACATCGGGCCGTCCTCGTCCAGCAGGAGCGAAAGCCTGGTGGCAGGCATGGCTCTGACCCATTTTTCCGCGACATCCTGGGCTTTTCTGTCCTTAGAGATCCACCCGCACTCCGTATCGTGCAAAAGCAGCACCTCCGGCGAACGCACGAACTCGTAATTGTCCAGCAGGCGGTCGATTTGCGTGATGCCTTCGAGGTGCTCATCGATGAATTTGGCCAGATTGTGATAATACGCCTCCTTGCTCAACGCCTCTTCCTTTTGGCGGCGCACCCTGGCTTCGATGAGTTTGCGGTCGTTTTCTGACCCGCCAAACTGGTTGACCACGGTTTTAAAACGGAAGCCCATGGAACGGTACTTATAATACGAAAGCAGGCGGAACACGTCGCCAATGACGTAATAACGGTGGCCATTCTCCTCTTTGTTCGATGGAATCAGTTTTTCTCGCTCGTAATAATGTAAAGCGCTTGGAGTCAACCCGAGCACACGGGCAACATCGCTGACACTGTATTTCATCATCGCAGCCTCCTTTGTGCGCAAAACCTATAGCTACTAAAGGTTATTTATAGGTTTTGCTATCAATATTACCATAAAAGAACAAAAAAGGAAATCTGGAATTCCCGCTGTTGCGCACGCGTCGATTTGCTTTGACATATGAATATCCTGGCGCAGCATTTTCGGGCAGGGGTGCTCTTTGTTGGAATAGAAAGGTGCCCTTGCGTTTTATGCGTCCAGAACTCACCTCAAAGGAGGGTTACCATGTTTTCAGGATCATGCCGCATCTTTAACTGCGGCCTTTCATGCGCCCAGTTGCCGGTATCGGATACGAACCGGCGGCTCTGGACCGAGCATGTGCTTTGGACCCGGTTTTTCATCGTGAGCACGGCGTTCAACTTGCCGGATCTGTCGTTTGTGACGCAACGGCTGCTGAAAAATCCCCGGGATTTTGCCAAAGAACTCCGCCCATTGTATGGCCAGCAAACGGCCATGCGGTTCGAGGAATTATTCACCAACCATCTTACGATCGCTGCGCAGCTGGTCAACGCCGCCAAAGCCGGGGACAACGCAGAAGTCGAAAGACAGCGGAGAAAATGGTACCAAAACGCCGAAGAAATCGCGCGCTTCCCTCTCCAACATCAATCCCTTCTGGAGCGAGGGGGTTTGGCGGAGCATGCTGTTTGATCATTTGCGCATGACGGAAGACGAGTCTGTGCAGATTCTGACCGGCGAATATGAACGCGGTATTGTGCAATTCGACGGCATCCAGGCGCAGGCTTTGCAGATGGCCGATGTGATGACCTGCGGCATACTCAGGCAGTTCAGAATTTGATGGGTACGCGGAAATGAAGCAATCAGTATGAGCGCATTTTTTCGCGCCTGCATCGTGTTGCTGTGGATCTTTGAGTTATTAGCTCCATTCCGTTGTGCTGCCCTCTCCTTGGGCTTCATGCCGGCCTTTCTGTGTATCTGTATATAAATTTCGCTCTTCATGCATGCTTTTTTGGCGACGAGGAAGAGCAGAAGTCTTGGAATGTTGTCAGCAGATCATGTTTCTGATACACGCATGATCATACAACGAAAAAGCCCAGAAACCTAGTGTTTCAGGGCTTTTGTTGGTCTGGGTGAGAAGATTTGAACTTCCGGCCTCTTGAACCCCATTCAAGCACGCTACCAAACTGCGCCACACCCAGACGCTTCAACGGTTCGCAACCATTGCGCAAGTGTTATTATACGCAATCGCGCCCGAAAATGCAAGCCCTTTTTGTAAAAGTGGGTCAAAAGACATGACAGGGCCGAAAACGACCCTGCCATGCTTTGAAGGGGAGAAACATGGAGACTACTGGGACCACTGGACTAGATACGGGCTACACCGCTTTTGCGGGCGGCATCCGCAACCGCTTTGGCCACCGCGTCGCGCACGCGGGGATCCAGCGCGGCAGGGATCACATACTCTGGGTTCAGTTCCTCGGGAGCAATGAGGTCTGCGATCGCCTTGGCCGCGGCGACCTTCATTTCCTCGTTGATGTCCGACGCGCGCACGTCCAGCGCTCCGCGGAAAACCCCCGGGAAAGCCAGCACATTGTTGATCTGGTTTGGGAAATCCGAACGGCCGGTGCCCACCACCTTCGCGCCCGCCTCCTTGGCGAGGTCCGGGTGGATTTCGGGTATGGGATTGGCCATCGCAAAGACGATGGGATCGCGATTCATGGACTGAACCATTTCTTTGGTGACGACATCGGGCGCAGAAACGCCGATGAAAATATCCGCGCCGACCAGCAAATCCGCAAGGCTGCCCTTGATCTTTTCGCGGTTTGTAACCTTGCTGATCTCCTGCTTAAAGGCGTTCATATTCTCGCGCCCCTCGTAAATCGCGCCTTTGCTGTCGCACATATAAAGGTGGCGCACGCCGAATGCCAGCATCAGATGGGCGATGGACATTCCCGCGGCTCCGGAGCCGTTGATGACCACCCGGACGTCTTCGATCTTCTTGCCCACCACCTTCAGCGCGTTGAACACGCCGGCGGCGACCACGATGGCGGTGCCGTGCTGGTCATCGTGGAAAATCGGAATGTCGCACCGCTCTTTCAGCTTGCGCTCGATTTCGAAGCAGCGGGGGGCGGAAATATCCTCAAGGTTGATGCCGCCGAAGCTGCCAGCCAACAGGGTGATCGTGTTGACGATCTCGTCCGTGTCCTTGCTGCGGATGCACAGGGGGAACGCGTCCACGTCCCCAAAGGCTTTGAACAGCACACACTTGCCCTCCATGACGGGCATGCCGGCTTCCGGGCCGATGTCGCCCAGCCCGAGGACGGCGGTACCATCCGTCACCACGGCGACGAGGTTCCAGCGGCGCGTGTATTTGTAACTCAGGTCCACATCTTTGCTGATCAGCTTGCAGGGCTCAGCAACACCCGGGGTATAGGCCATGGAAAGGTCTTCCCGCGTGGAGACCGGGCAGGTATACTCCACGCTGATCTTGCCGCGCCACTGCTCGTGTAATTCCAGGGCTTTCTTCTGCGCGTCCGTCATATTGTTATTCCTCCCAAACGAATTTGAAGTCCACCTTCAGCTGGTCGCGAGCGTCCTGCAGGGACTTGCGAACCGCCGCGTTGAGGGGGATTCCGGTCTTGCTGCGCTCCAGGAACGCCAGGTATTCTTTTTCGCCGGCGGTATAAATCCGGTCGTGACCCTTGGCCTTGGCGGAAGCGCGCAGTTCGCGGAGGATATCTCCCGCGGTCTTTTTGAACTCCTCCACCGGCACAAAGGCGCTGATGTCGATGGCGATGAAGAAGTGGCCGAGGTGATACGGGCGCTTGTTGCCGTTGGCGTCAAAGCCGTTGAGCGCTCTGAGGAAAGAGCCCCCCTGCAAAGCGGCGGACAAAACTTCCACAACTGTCGCATAGCCGTAGCCCTTGTAGCCCGCCAGCTCCTCGCCGATGCCGCCAAGGGGCGCCAGGGCGCAAGTTCTTGTGGCAAAGCCCTCGAGGGCTACTTCCGGATCGGTCACGGGGTTGCCGTCGCTGTCAATCACCCAGCCGACGGGCATCTCCTTCTTGATGCGGGCATAATGCTCGATCTTGCCGCGCTGGGTAATGGAAGTCGCGCAGTCGATCACAAAGGGGAATTCCTCGTCCGTGGGGAAGCCGATGGTCAGAGGGTTGGTGCCCAGCATGTTTTCCACACCGAAGGTGGGGGCGATCGAGGGACGGGCGTTGGTGCCGGTGATGCCAATCATGCCTTCCTTGGCGGCCATGAGAGGGTAATACCCTGCGATGCCGTAGTGGGTGGAGTTGCGCACCGCCACCATGCCCATGCCGTATTCCTTGGCCTTGTCGATGGCCATCTGCATGCTCTTCACGCCGATGACGTGGCCCATGCCGTCGTGGCCGTCCACCACGGCGGTGGTCTTGGTTTCGCGCACCACTTCGAACTGGGTTTTCGGGAACTGAATGCCTTCGTTGATGCGGTCGATATAGATGGGCTTGAAGCGCCCAACGCCATGGGAGTCGATGCCGCGTTTATCGGATTCGATCAATACGGCCGCGCATATCTTGGCATCCTCTTCAGGGACGCCAATGGCAATGAAGGCGCGGGTCATAAAGTCCTCCATCCGCTCAAAAGATTCGTAATAAGTCTTTTCCATACCTGATCCGCCTTTCTTTCCAGAGTTGATACTGTGCTGTAAGGACATCTTAATGTTTGCGGTTGCATGAAGGGATACAAAAAGAGACATCAAACAGGAAGGCCCTTCCTATTTTGTGTCTCTCATCATCTCGAACACTTGATTTGGCTTCATTATAGCCTAATATTCCCAAGATTGCAAGCGTATTTCGAAATTTCTTTCAATTTTTTCACCATCATGTTATATATTCAAGTACAAACAGGATAAAACGACTTCCGAATTGTGCGAAGGATCCCTGCTCGCCCCATCAGATCGGCACCTCGTACAGGAGGATCGTCCCGCTGTCCCCATACTCTTTCCAGGGGCTTTCCACTTCGGCAATGCTGCTCAACCCCAGCTTTTCGTATACGCCAATCGCCTTCTGATTGTCCGGATAAACCACAAAACGATAGCATTCGCAACCAAGCTGTCGGGCTCTTTTGACGAGCTCTTCGATCATCCTTCGGGCAAAACCCTTTCTCCGCTGGTCACGGTCGACCAGCAGGCGGTGAAAATAAGCCGCCTTTCCCCTGCACCTCCAGGGAAGGTTCTCCACCTCCTCAAAGGTTTCGTGATAAGCGGCATAGGCGATGGCGTTTTTGGCATCGTCCAGCATCACCAGGGCGGACCCCAGATCTTCTGGCAGCATGCAGATGGGATACTCGTCCTCGTCCGCACTCCAGCAGGGAACATCCTCCCTTGAAAGCTCCTTCATAAACAGCGCTTTGATGGCTGGAAGGTGTTGCTTTTGTGCTTCAACAATCTCGTACACTCGGCTCACTCGCTTTCCCTTTGATCCGCCGCTTCACGGGAGATGGATCTTCGTTCTTCGAACCCTTTGGGGTATCGTTCTTTCAATTTTTCCAAGTTCATGCGGAAGATGTCTTCCAGCGAATAGCCCAGGGCGGTGGCGGTTTCCGCAAGATACCAGGCGATGTCCCCCAGTTCCATCGCAAGGCGCTCCCGATCCAGCGCATGCCCCTGGGCCAGATGCTTCTTCACGATATCGATGGCCTCCCCGGATTTGCCGCACAAGCCCATGACGCCGTTGATGAGCACCTCTTTCGTGGAAAGATGCGGGTTCAACGTCCTCATGGCGAGCTTTTGGTACTCGTTTGCGGTCATGTATCGTTCTCCTTGGGGTTGTCTTTGGATCATTTTACCACACACGCTGGTTTTTCGGCCAGAGTCAAAAAGAAGCGCCGGGCAAGGCGACGCGCCTTCGCAACCGGCACTTTCTATTGACTTGTCGATTCTATTGCCATTCCTGAGCAATTTGAGTTACAATGTTCAGAGTTACAAATCAAACACATGGAGAGTTGCAATGTTCAGTTACAAGACCCACGGCACCTGCTCGACCCGCATAGACCTGGAATTCGATGGCGACATCATTACCTCCTGCCGTATTCACGACGGCTGTAAGGGAAACGTCGCCGCCATCAACCAGCTCGTCGTCGGTATGAGGATCGACGACGTCATCCAAAAGCTCAAGGGGATCCCCTGTCGAGGATCCACCTCCTGCCCGGACCAGCTGGCAAAGGCCCTGGAGGAATACAAGGCCACCCTTTAATTCAGGCGAAGAATTTGACGTACACCGCGTAGCCGCTGATCAGGATCTGAGAAAGGGTCAGCCCCAGGCATATCGCAGCAAAGCCCAGTTTTTCGTATTTTCTGAAGTGACAATAGCCCCAAAAAGGCACAGCTGGTATCGCAGCTGCGTACAGGATCAATAGTGCGTCCATCTGTCTCTCCCCATCCAACAATGATATATACAGCATAACAGGTTTTTTGCTGGCAATACAGTGTAAAAGGCTGGCATCGATGCCAACCTTTCCTTTGTTCCTCCTGAACACGCAGAAAAAAAGGCCGCCCGATTGGAGCGGCCTTTTGGTGTTTTGCTTTTTCGCTTACTTCTGACCCTTGGCAGCGTTCATGAAGCGGCGCTGATAGGAGGTCACCTGGTTGGTGGAGGTGAAGCGGGCCAGGTAGTTGGGCTCGGCGGTGATGACGACCTTGTGGTGCATATCCAGGAACTCGGGCTCGGCCAGGAGCTTGTCGATATCCGGATAGTTGTACGGGCCTTCCATCGAGCAGACGATCAGGCGGGTGTCAGGCATGTTGCAGTTGCGCAGCATGCGCAGATTGTGCCTCATGCCGTCCAGGCCGTCGGAACCCTGAGCGGTTTCGAACTGGCGGTACTTGATGGTGTCCTTCGCCAGCCTGTAAACTTCGTCCAGAGAGACATTGTCGATCTCCGCGGGGGAGAAGTAATCGACGGAATACAGGAACGTCTTCAGGGCTTCGAGCTGCTTCTTGTCGCCCGTGGCTTCGTAAGCGTCCACAAACTTCTTCATGTTGGTGGTCTGCACGAGGCGGTGGCGCAGGAAGGTGTTGATGAAATACGGCCTGGCCTGGAGCGCAAGCTGGGTCTGGTAAGGCTCAAACATCAGGGTGAAGTTGATGCGATAGCCAGCTTCGGTCAGCTTCAGGCAGAGGTTGTGACCGCGAAGGGCTTCACCGGTCTGAACGTCCGTGTAGTTGTTGGCGAGCTTCTTGTCGCCTTCGAGGAGCTGGTTGACGTTGTCGGGATTGACAGCGCCGGTGTGGGGAACCTTGATGACCACACGGTACTTAGAGAACATTTCCTTGAACTTTTCGCATTCTTCAAGAATCAGGTTGAAGTCCTTCTCAAAGGGGTTGTTCAGCTCGACAGAAATGTCGCAGCCCGGTCCGAGGACGCGGCCAATTTCCGCCATGACTTCGTCGCGGGTCTTGTAGAGTCCGCCGACGTTCGCCTTGGGGTTGTTGATGAACAGGTCGTAGACGATGCCGGGGTTGCAGGTGAGGTTCGCCAGCAACGGGCTGATGGGAGCAACCTCATAGGGGTTGGCAGAGTCGGCAGAGAACAGCACCTTGGTGGGACGCAGTTCGCCGTTCTTGTCGTACGAAATGTCGCGGACAAGGTCGATGAGCAGAACGCCGTCAGCGGCCAGCTTGTACTCGCGGCGGAAGCCGGCAGGCGTCTCCCCTTCGGGGGTCTTAAAGGTTTCGATGACGTTTTTGAACTCGTCGGTCACGCCGACAAACTTAACGATGTCCTTCAGCGCCTTGTAATCTTCGAGGGAAATGGGTGTGTTGATTGCACGGTTTACATAGGCCTCGTCGCCGCGCACAGCGGGGACTCCGAAGGTCTTCAGTGTGCATCCGATCATGGTTTGTCCTCCTGAAGTATTGAGATTTTCAGTCAAGTTGGAAGATTGAAATAGTGCCAAGCGCAGTTAGTGCTATACTTGTATATATAAGATACTGCATTTGGTCGCACTTGTCAATAGCATGGCAAATAAAAGGAATTTGAATTCATGAGGACGTTCTTATTTATCTTATCATGCATGTATCCTGCATGCAGCCATGGAATTTATAGCCAAATCGCGCTGTTTTTGTTTCCGTCCGGCAGATTATGAATCTATGTGCGCACATTTTTGCGTCATTTTGTTGACATCATCGCAAAGAGGTGTTAGCATGGAGTCAACGGGATGTTAATCCCGTAACAGGCACTTCTTTCAAGTTCATTTCAGGAGGCAAAACTAATGGTTGATCTCTCCAAACTCACCAAATGGGAACTCGGCAAGGTATTTGACTTTTCCGTACTGCCGAAGAACAGCACCGAGGACGACATTAGAAACGGCTGCCGCCTTGCGAAGCAGTATAACTGCGCAGCGTTTTATGCCGCCGCCAACTACTGGCTCCCCGTCATGAAGGAAGAGCTGGCTGGAAGCGACGTGCATCTCGGCGTGGGTCTCGCTTTCCCCTTTGGCGCCAACACGGCTTATCTGAAGGGCGTGGAAACCGAAGAGGCGGTGAAGATGGGCGCTACCGCTCTGGACATCGTCATGAACATTGGCGCCTTGCGCTCCAAGCGGTATAAGGACGTTGAGGAAGAGCTCAAGGTCTTTAAGGAAGCTGCCCAGGGCAACATCACCAAGTGCATCCTGGAAGTCAACTTCCTGACGGATGAAGAAATCGCCACAGCCTGCAAGATGATCGCCGAAGCGGGCATCGACTATGCCAAGACCTCCTCCGGCCAGTTTGACGGTCCTTCGATGGAACAGTTCCTCATCATGAAGGAAACCCTGAAGGGCACCGACTGCAAGCTGAAGGTCGCCGGCGTCAAGTTCCCCCGCCCCCAGAATGCGTACGCCTTCATCATGGCTGGCGCAGACCTCATCGGCACCCGCGCAGCACCCCAGATCATCGACGCTTTCGACCAGATGCGCGAAATCGGCATCGTCCCGAAGTACAACGGCTAATCCCACCATCAAGAGAAAAAGGACGGGTCTTGTGCCCGCCCTTTTTCAATTGTGCGACAAAAAGCCCGGGCGAGGGACCGGCTGGATCGCCCTTTGCAGCCCGTCAACGGCTAGCTACCGGGATTGCGCACAAAGACTCCCCGCTGTATAATGGTTTTTATATTGCTTAAAGAGAAGGACGATTGAGATGCAAAAAAGTTCGCGCACGCTTTTGGGGCACACCCTTGCCCTTGTCACGACACTGGTCTGGGGCAGCACCTTTATCTCCAGCAAGGTCCTGCTTCAGATCCTCACCCCTGCGCAGATCATCAGCGCGCGCTTTTTGATCGCCTATGCCGTTTTGTGGGCGCTCCGCCCCAAATGGGAAAAAACGACGTTTAAGGACGAAGCGCGAATTTTCGTGTTGGGGCTGTTGGGCTGTACCCTCTATTTTCTTGCGGAAAACAACGCCCTGAAGTTTACCCTCGCCGCGAACGTCAGCATCATCATCGCTTCTGCTCCCATCCTGACCGCGATCCTGGCCCATTTCTTTACCGGGGAAAAGAAGCTGGGCAAAAACACGTTTTTGGGGTTCCTGCTCGCCTTTTTTGGCGTCACCCTTGTGGTTTTCAACGGCGCGGTGGTGCTGAAGCTCAACCCCGTCGGGGATCTTTTGTCCCTTTGCGCCGCCCTATGCTGGGCTGTCTATTCCGTGAGGATCACGCCGCTACTCGGCAAGATTCACCCCATCGCCCTGACCAGGAAGATGATGTTGTACGGCTTTATGACCACACTCCCAGTCCTCCTGCTGGAGGGCGCGCCCCTTCCGGTATCCACCATGTTTTCTGGCAAATACCCGTTCAACCTGCTGTTTTTGGGGATGATCGGCAGCGGCGTCTGCTACGTCACCTGGAGCATGGCCATGGCCCGCATCGGCATCGTCCTTGCGAACAACTATATTTACATCAACCCGTTTGTGACCCTTGTCACGGCGGCGCTGTTTCTCAACGAGCCCATCAGCGCCATGGGATTTGTAGGCGCTGTGCTCATCATCGGCGGGGTTGCCGTCAGTTCCGCAAGCCCGAAAAAAGCGCAAAAAGTTTCCCCCGCACCCAGCGAAGGCTAGGTTGCACCTGTTTTAGCTCTCATAGTCCTCCAGATAGCTTTCGATATCGTCCAGGCTCTCGAACATGATCCCCGTCTCGAGCTGGAGGCGGACCTGTTCCGGCAACTGCGCCCATTCCGCGGAAAAGGCTGCCACCACCACTTCGTTTTTCAGCACCACCAGTCCGTTCCCATCCTTTTTGAGCACATAGGTCTCCGCGGCGGGTTTGGACTCGCCGGAAGCTGACGGGGCGGGCGTCGGAGAGGATGCGGGCGTGGGCGTCGGGGTTGCCGGAGGGGGTGTCAAATCCGGAAGGTTGGCGACTTCCACCGGTAGCGGGGTCATATCCGGCGCAATTTCGGTCTGGTCCGGGCTCCTTTGCGGCGCGCTGACACGGCCGATTCCGAATCCCGCAAGTCCGACCAGCACCACCACCGCCACGACCAGCAGTCTTCTGATATGCGCGAGCTTTTTCAAGTTATCTCCTCCCTTTCCGTTCTAGTTTTCCCCTCGGGCCGCATAAACAGTCCGTTTCTGCAAATTCTTTTTTTAATGCACTGTTGTTAATCCCCCTGCAAAGGTTTAAAATGCAGGTTGAATCCATCACGGAGGCGTGTTCATGCTGGCAGTGGCCGTTTTTTTCTGTTATCTGCTTTTGGGCGCATCTATTTCCCGCCTCGTTTTTCAAAAAGAAGCGGTGGGAATCCGGCTGTGGCTCGGCCTTGTTTGCGGCCTGGCCGCGGCCATGTGGATGCCCGCCCTGGTTTCCTTTGTGCTGGGGTTTCACAGGCTTTCGGTGCTGCTTTCCGCCGGAGCGGCGCTTTCCATCGCTGCCCTTTTACTGCTGAAACATCAAAAAAGCACGGGATTGGGCAAAACGCGCCTGGATCGCCGCGCTCTTTTTTGCGTGTTGCCGCTTCTTGTCTTCTCTCTTTTCATCCTTTATACCCACACGCTGCTTCCCGCGGAAGACGGTTCGCTGCACACCGGTCAATCGACCTTTGGCGATATGCCCATGCACCTTGGGTTCATCACTTCCATCGCGAATCAGTCCGGCTTTCCTCCATATTATTCGATTCTGCCGAAAACGCCCGTCGGGTACCCCTTCCTCTGCGAATCGGTATCCTCGGCGCTGTATTGCCTGGGGCTTCCCCTGCGCTTTGCGTACATGCTTCCCTCTGCTTTCGCCCTTTGCGCGGTGCTTTTCGGGGGGTATTTCTTCTTCCGCCAATGGAAAAAGGACGGCAGAAAAACCGCCCTGGCATTCTTTTTGTTTTTTGTCGGCGGAGGGTTCGGAATCCTGTACTTTCTGAAGGGTTCCCTGCATAACCCCGGGAATTTCACCCGCATGTTCACCGCGTTTTACGAAACCCCGACGAATTACGTCGAAAAGAACATCCGTTGGGTCAACCCCATCGTGGATATGCTGATCCCCCAACGGGCGACGCTCTTTGGCTGGGCGTTGCTTTTCGCCTGCTTGTTCCTGCTGTATCGCGCAGCTTTTGAGGGCGAGGAAGGCTATTTTTTGCCCCTTGGCGTGCTTGCGGGCTGTCTGCCCCTGGTTCACACCCATTCCTTCCTGGCGCTGGGGATCATCTCCGCCGTTCTTCTGGTCTTTGCGGTGGCTAAAAAAGGGGTCCATTGGCGCACTTTGCGTTCCTGGGCCATCTACGCCACCGCGACTTTGGTTCTTGCGCTGCCTCAGCTTTTGCATTTCACCTTCAAACAAAGCAGCGAACAGGGCTTTTTGCGGCTGAGCTGGAACTGGGCGAATGAAGGGGATCCTTATTTTTGGTTCTATATCAAAAACATCGGCCTTCCCTATCTCTTGATCATCCCCGCCCTTATCAAGGCGAAAAAGGACAGCCGTAGGCTGTACGCCGGCGGCCTTTTGATCCTCGCCCTTTGCGAGGTGATCGTCTTTCAACCCAACCCCTATGACAATAACAAGCTGCTCTTCATCTGGCACCTTCTGACCTGCGGCCTTGTGGCGGGCTATCTGGTGGACCTTTACGACAGGATGAAGAATCTGCGGATTTTGCGCGCCGTCGCCGCCGTCCTCGCCATCGCGGTGTGCACCGTTTCCGGCGCGCTGACTCTGGTGCGCGAAGTCGTTTCGGATTACCAGATTTTTTCTGCCGACGAGGTCGCCCTGTCGGAATACGTCGAAAAAAACACGCCAAAGGAAGCCCTGTTTTTGACCGCCATCCACCACAATAACGCCATCGCCGCCCTGGGCGGCAGGAACATCGTCTGCGGGTCCCCGTCGTATCTCTATTACCATGGCCTGGATTATGCCGATCAGATGAACGCTGTGGAAGAAATGTATGAAAAGCCGTCAGCAGAACTGCTGACGGCCCATGAAATCGACTATGTGCTCATCGGCAACGGCGAGCGACAAAACTATGATGTGGACGAAGCCTGGTTCGCCGAAAACTGCGACATGATCTTCCAAAGCGGCAGAGTCGCCCTCTATGCCGTTTCCCCAAAGGGTTAATCCAGCACTGCGGAGATGTTCGGCACCACCTGCTTTTTCCTGCTCATCACGCCGGGAAGCACGATATAATGTTCGGCGCTTCTGAGTTCGAACCCGGTGAATGCCCGGGCAAGCAGGTCTTCTGCCCCTTCTCCCACGTATAAAAGCAACGTTCCTGCATCGATGATCTGGGTCAGCATCAACAGGACAAGGTCGCACCCCCTGGACTTTCGCACATTCTCCATGCACTGGAGAAGCTCGTCGTGGATGTGCTCCAGGGTGTCGTAGCTCATGCAGGTGACCTGGCCGATGCCCACCCTTCTGTCTCCAATCTTCAGTTCTTTGAAATCGCGCATCAGCAGGGCTTCCGGCGTCAGGTTTTCGGTGGACACCGCGGCGGAGAACATCTCCTCCCCCAGTTTGTCGATGTCGATGCCGGAAAGCTGGACCATCCGATAGGCCATGCGCTTGTCTTTTTCCGTGCAGGTGGGTGACTTGAACATGACGGTATCGGAAATAATCCCCGCGGCCATCAGGCCCGCCATGTTGCGGCTGGGGGTCACCCCGTGTTCAAAATAGAGAGAGGCGATCAGCGTCGTCGTGCTGCCCACCGGCTCCCCGCGAAAATACACGGGGTTTTTGGTCTGAAGGTCCGCGATCCTGTGGTGGTCGATGATCTCCAGCAGTTCCGCCTGCTCCAGGCCGGGGACGGACTGGGACATTTCGTTGTGATCCACCAGAATCACCTTTTTCCTGCTGTGATTCAGCAGGTGATACCGCGAGACCGTTCCCAGCACCCTTCCTTCGGCATCCAGAACAGGATAGCTCGGGGCGCGATTGTTCAGCATGGTGTTGCGGACGTCGTCCAAAAAATCGTCGACGCGGAAGCTGACGATCCCCTCGGTCCTCATCAAATTGGAAACCGGGATCGCGTGACTGATCATGCGGGATGCGCGATACGGGTCATAGTGCGTGGAGATCACGCAAAGGTCCGGCTGCTGCGCGCTGTTGTAAATATCTGTTCCCGGGTCCACCTGGCAAAGCACCAGGCAGCGGACGTTGGATGCAATCGACGCTTCCACGATGCCCTTCTGGTTGCCGGCGATGAGCACGCTGCCGCCGCAGAGTTCGCAGTTCATGTACTCCACGTCGTCGGTGGAGATGTGAATTGGCCCGGCGATCGTCTCCCAGTCGTCCGTCCGGCTGATCAGCTGACCTTCGAGGGCGGAAGCGAGGTTAAAGGCCGTGGCCTCCACAAAAAGCCCGTCATGGGCGGAACGCATATCGTGTTCGGCGATATCCGAAACGTTCAGCACCCCCACCAGTTTGCAATCCTCGTCTGCCACTGCGAGCATCTGGACATTATGGGTCAGCATGATGTCCCAGGCGGTGCGCACGGTCACGCCAGAACCCACGATGGGCGGCCTGTCAAACTGAACGTCCGAAAGCTGGGTCTTAACGGTTGTGATCAGTTCGGGGGGTTCGAATCCAAAGCGCTCAAGGACCGTCATGGTTTCATTATTGAGTTCGCCCAAGCGGACGGCGACGGCATCCCTTTCCCCCAGAGCATTTTTCAAAGCGGCGTACGCCATTGCGGAAACGATGGAGTCTGTATCAGGGTTCCTGTGACCTGTGATATATATCTTGCTCATGGCGGCCTCCGTTATTTTCTGGTATAATAAATATAAACCGCGTTGTTACCGGTGTAAAGACTTTGTTGCCCGATTCCCCATAATGTGAGGAAATCCATGTCTTATACCGTTGGAATTGACGTGGGCGGGACCAAGACCGCCCTGGGCCTTTTTGATGACAGCCGTACGCTGATCTCAAAGAGGGTGATGGAAAGTGCGCCCGATCTCCCTTTTGAAGAAATGATGAATCAGATCAACGGCCAACTGGACGCGCTGCTTGTTGCCGCGAAGGTGGACCGTTCTGATCTTTTAGGCGTCGGAATCGGACTGCCCGGCCATGTGCATTTTGAAAAAGGGCTGCTGCTGACCGCGCCAAACCTTCCCAACTGGGCGGGGAAAAACGTCAGAGCCCAGGCCGAGAATCTCTTTCGCGTCCCCTGCCTGGCGGACAACGACGCGAATGTCGCCGCCCTGGCGGAGTTCATCGCAGGCGCGGGCAGAGGCAGCCGAAACATGGCCTATGTGACCATCAGTACCGGTGTGGGCTGCGGCCTAGTTCTAAACGGCAGGCTCTTTCATGGCAGCTACGGCGCAGCCGGGGAAATCGGCCACCTTTTTGTTTCGGATTCCGGCAGCAACCTTTGCGGCTGCGGCCGGACAAGTTGCGTCGAAGCCATGAGTTCCGGCACGGGAATGGCGAGCTACGCAAGACTGCGCATCCAACAAGGCGCAAAAAGCATCCTTCCCGAACTGTCTGGCGGCACAAAACACATCACCGCGAAGCACATCGCCCTGGCTGCCAAAAGGGGCGACCCCCTGGCGACAGAAGTTGCGGACCGGGCCGCCGAAGGCCTTGCCAGGGCGTTTTACAATCTCTATCAGCTCATCAACTGCGAAACTCTGGTCTATGGCGGAGGGGTGGGCAAGTTCGGCCCCCTTCTGTTTGACAGGATTGAACAGCGCTTCTTTGAACTGATACCCATGGCGCGGGAATACCCGATGCGGTTCCTTCCTTCTCTGTTGGGGGATGACGCCGGAATCTTGGGTGCTGCGCTGCTTCTTTTCCACCGGGATTCCTGACCGCCGGTGCAACCTTTAGCGTGATGCCGGGAAAAATCAGTCTATCTTCACGGCATGCAAATAGGAGAATACGAAACCCCCGTCGCCGCGGAGCGTTCCGCAGCGGCGGGGATTTGTGTTGTCATAAGTCGATCGGTCGCGCTGGTGCGCGACGGGATCAATCGTTAACGGCCAGATCGCCGGGATTCAGCCTGTGTTTTTTTGCGCATACCAGCAGGGGCGGCGACTTTTTCTCGATGGTGTCCTTGGTGATGATGCACTTTTCGATATCCTCTCTGGAGGGGATTTCGAACATCACGTCCAGCATGACCTCTTCGAGAATGGAGCGCAGCCCGCGGGCGCCGGTCTTGCGCTCGATGGCCTTCTTCGCCACGGCGCGCAGGGCTTCTTCGTCAAACTCCAGCTCGACATTGTCCAGCTCCAGCAGCCTTGCGTACTGCTTGGCGAGGGCGTTCTTCGGCTGGGTCAGGATGGAGACCAGCGCGTCCTCGTTCAGCTGGTCCAGCGTCACCACGACAGGAACGCGGCCGATGAACTCGGGAATCAAGCCGAACTTGAGCAGGTCCTCGGGCAGGATCTCCGTCAGGATATCGCCGATTTCCTTCTCTGCGGTGGTCTTGATGTCCGCGCCAAAACCCATGGTCTTCTTGCCGGTGCGCTTTTCGATGATCTTCTCGATGCCGTTAAAGGCGCCGCCGCAGATGAACAGGATGTTGGTCGTGTCGATCTGCAGGAACTCCTGGTGCGGGTGCTTGCGCCCCCCCTGGGGGGGGACGGAGGCCACAGTGGATTCGAGGATCTTCAAAAGGGCCTGTTGCACGCCTTCGCCGGAAACATCCCTGGTGATGGAGGGATTGTCTCTCTTTCTGGCGATCTTGTCCACCTCGTCGATGTAGATGATCCCCTTCTGGGCGCGCTCAATGTCGTAATCCGCGGCCTGGATCAGCTTAAGCAGGATGTTTTCCACGTCCTCGCCCACGTATCCGGCCTCGGTCAGGGAGGTCGCGTCCGCCACTGCGAAGGGCACGTTCAGAATCCTTGCCAAAGTCTGGGCAAGAAGGGTCTTTCCCGAGCCGGTGGGACCGAGCATCAGGATATTGCTCTTGGTCAGCTCCACGCCGTCGTTCGACGCCGGCGAGGAAATGCGCTTGTAGTGATTATAAACGGCAACGGACAGGGCTTTTTTCGCCCTGTACTGGCCGACGACATAATCATCCAGCCCGCGCATGATTTCCGCGGGTTTGGGAA